>NZ_JBHWYR010000027.1:0-59913 GCF_042728695.1 Bacillus sp. NPDC060175 | reverse complement strand
CTTTATAAAGAGGGAATTACATTTAGTGATACGGCGAACGTAATTAAAATGGAATCTTCACAAACTTTGAAGATAAATATTCCAGAAGAATTTGAACTATATGGAAATACAGGAACTTTACATATTGATGATGTGGATCGTACAAGTGACTTTCTTCAAAGCGAAGCAGGAGAAATTACAATACCTCCTCGTAATGAAGGGGATATAAAGATTAATCTGCATGTGAAGTTAAAAAATCCAAACATCAATATAGATGTTTTCTCTCCTGTAATGTGGGACTGGAAATTGAGTGGGAATCATAAAAAAGAAACTAGTTCTGAAAAAGAAGAACCTAATAAAGAAGATAAAGGAACACAAACTGAAAACAGCAAGGTGGAAAATGTGGTTCATAAATCACAGTATGGCATAATGCCGTTAGTACACAATGCTAAAAAACCTATTATCAAAAAAATGGAAAATACAACAGGGAATAACGGAGGAAGCCAAGAAGGTGGATCTGGAATAGGTAACGGAGGAAACCCAAACCCTGGAACAGGTAATGGAGGAAACCCAAACCCTGGAACAGGTAATGGAGGAAACCCAGACCCTGGAACAGGTAATGGAGGAAACCCAGACCCTGGAACAGGTAATGGAGGAAACCCAGACCCTGGAACAGGTAATGGAGGAAACCCAAACCCTGGAACAGGTAATGGAGGAAACCCAAACCCTGGAACAGGTAATGAAGGAAATCCAGATCCTGGAACAGGTAATGGAGGAAATCCAGACCCTGGAACAGGTAATGGAGGAAATCCAGATCCTGGGACAGGTAATGGAGGAAATCCAGATCCTGGGACAGGTAATGGAGGAAACCCAGACCCTGGAACAGGTAACGGAGGAAACCAAAATCAAGGTGGTAACTCAACGACTATTGAAAGTACGACGAATCAAGTTGTACATCAAAAAACAGAAAAATTAACAAATAATACATCTAATGTATTAATTCAAGAAGCAGTAGATACAGTTGAAAGTTATCAAAGTTTAATTAGTCTATACGAAATGTATTATGGGATTGATTTAAGAACGAAAGATGTAGGTCCTAAGCTAGAAGAGGGAAGTTTAGATGCAATTGCAACTGAACAATCTTTGTACTACGCATTAAATAAACAAAGCTTAATTGATTTAATTTCAAACCTTGTTTCATCTAGTATTACGACAGAAGTTAAGCAAGATATGACAGGTTTAAAACAAAAAATAGACTCTTATCAACAATTCATTACTAGTGCGGATCAAAATTCAATGCTACTAGCGGAGAAATTAAATGTAACGACGCAGCAAGCAACTAGTATGAATGAAAATTTAGGAGAATATTTAAAAGGTTTAGCGAAATGGCGTGAAAGTAGCTTAAAGCTAGTTGAAGAACAGCAAGTGCTAACGACAAATAATACTGGTGAGCAAACAGCTGTTTTATCGTTAGATTCTGGTATTAAATCATTAATGATGCAAAGTCAGTCATTGGTCGAGAGTTCGAAGCATAGTTTAACAACATCAGACGATGTATATAAAACATTTGATCAAATTAATGGACAAGCAAAAGAAATTCAAGACAGCGGAACGACAATTGTTTCAAAGGCTGATTCATTATTGAATGACTTTACAAAGAAAATGGAAGATGATAAATCATTCTCCAAAAACTTTACTAAAATTTTGGCTAATAGCCGAATTGGTGATCGCCAAAATGAAATGTTATACCAATTTTTATCTAGTCCAGTTCAGAAACAAAATGATGGAGTAATTGTAGCTGGTAATGCTTTTACACCATATTTAATCGTATTAACTTGTTTTATTGTTGCATTATTTACAGCATACGCAATTGCGAATCAAGAAAAGAAACGAACGCAATCAGATCATTTTGAAGAGAAATTCTCATTAATTGATATGAATGTACCAACTACAGTAGTGGCATTCGGTATATCAATTGTGGAAGGAATTAGTATAGGTATCATTTCTGGACGTCTTTTACAGTTCGGTCAAGATCAAAGTTTACTATGGATTGCGTTTATCACAATCATTATGATGGCGTTTGTATTGGTCTCAACATACTTATTACGACAAATAAAAATGGTAGGGATGTTTATACTATTAGTATTTTTAAGTATGTACCTATTTTTAACTGAAGCAGTTGGAAGTAAAGTAGATCAAATGTCGTCTGTTGGAAAGGTACGTCAATTCTCACCGCTTCAGTATATAGAAAGTTTTCTAAATGATTTTATTAGCGGTAAAGATACTGGAAAAGTTATTTTCATCGTGTTGTTTGTAATTGCCATTATCGGATTAGTTAGTAATCTATTTGTATGGCATAAGAAATGGGAGGAAAAAGAAGTAAATGATCAAACAATGGAGCATAGTGGCTAAGTTATCATTTCTCTCTATCCTTTTACTGTTTGTCGCGCTACCGATAAGGAGCGCGGCTGACAGTTATCTTGGTGATGATGGGAAGATTAAGTTTAAAGTGGATCGACTTGAAGAAAGCGACCAAGAAAAAAATAAAAAGGAACATAAGGAAACGGAATTAGATAAAGCATCGATTGAGTTATTTAATAAAGAAGTAGAAGAAGAAATTCAGAAAAAGAAAAAGAAAGAACAAAAAGATATGGAAGCTTTACGAGATTCTCTTTTTATAAAACAAAAAGAAATAAATAGTGTTAAAGATACGAAAAATAGTTTGTTTAGCAGTGAATACGTTGTGAGAAAAAGTGCAGATGAAGTAGCGAGTAATGAAACAATGAATGAAAAGCCAATTAGTACAACAATAATAATATTATTTGGCGGTGGCATTGTACTTATTTGCATCGGTATTTATACAGTTCTTCGCAAAAGTTGGAGGTAAAGTAATGGCAATACAAACACATATTAATGTAACGGTAGATTTTAGTAAATGGAATGAAAATACATATGATTTGCGTATTCCGAATCATCAATCTATTAAATATTTATTGAGAAATTTATTAGATACGCTAAAGATTGATAATCATGAAGGTTCACATTTTGTAATTAAAGTGAAAAATAAGTCAATTGTTTTAACGGATAATGATCGTTTAATTGATCACCAAATAACAGATGGAGATATTTTACAAGTTTTATAAAGAATATTTTTTACTTTTAGTTATTTGAAAATAAGTTATTACGGGTTATAAAGAAAAGGAGAAGAGGATAAAAATGACGGAAAAAACAATTCAAATTGATGCAATGAACTATCAATTTCAAATAGAAAAAGAAAATTGGAAATTGGAGATGACCAAATCTCAAACACGTATAAAAGACTTCCGTCAATTCGATATAATTACGGGCGCATCATCTGAGTTTGTACCATTAACGATAGAAGAAACGGATGATATGTTTACTTTTATATTTCAAGTGGATAAAAAATTATATAAGTGGGACGATCTTGTAAGTCTTAGAAGGAATGAAAAATTAAGACTGCTTAGGAATGTTGCGCAATTTAGTAAATACTTAAATAAACGAATAACGTTTTTTTTACATCCTGAAAACATAGTTTTTAATGCTAATTTAATACCAAGTATTATACATAGAGGAATTAGAGATATTGTTCCACCAACCCCGTTGTTAGAAGAGCAATTTTTAACACAATATAAGTGTCTAATTATTGCTTTATTCTCCCAAAAGCACAATTTTGATGATTTGTATGCTGGGTTACTAAAAGATGCAAAAGAAACAACATTTGAACAAACCGTTGCTCAAATGGAAAGTTTAGATGCATTACTGCAGTTTTTGGATGACAGCTTTGAGAAGGAACAAACAAAAACAGAAAAAAATATGCAGTTAGTACATAAAAAGAGCTACAAATCATTTAAATATTTAGCTTTTTCCTTCATAGCGGCGACAGTTGTTTTAGTTGCTCCTTTAATATATTTCACTTTTATAAAATTTCCTTATCAAAATAAATTATTAGAAGCAAATGCGAGTTTCATAGCAACTGATTATGACAAAGTAATTACTCAATTAAGTGAAGAGGAATTTGAATCATTACCGATTGCATCTAAATATGAGTTAGCATTTGCATACATTACAGCTGAAAAACTAGGTGAAGATCAAAAAAAATCGATTATGAAAAATATTAGTTTGAAAAGTGATGAAAAGTATTTGCTGTATTGGATGTATAACGGAAAAGGTGATTTTGATAAATCATTAGATTTAGCTAAGACACTTGATGATCCGCAGCTTATTATGTACGGCCTTGTTAAACAAATTGAATCGCTGAAAAATAATCCGGACTTGTCAGGAGAAGAGCGTGATCAAAAGTTAAAAACATATGAGCAACAATTAGATGAGTATAAAAAGAAATATGGCAATTCATCAAGCGATAAAGACTTGTCGGACACAGAGAAAAAAGGGTAAGCAAGCACTTGATGAGACAGTTGAAAAGGAGCAGTGAACACGGATGGAGCAACTATTAGTATTGACTTATGGAGACAAAATATATAAGTGCACATTACATCCAAATGAGCAATCAATAGTGTCGATTGGAAAAGAGTGGACAAATGATATTACGAATCCAAGTTTAGAAAAAGAAATAGAGTTAAACTGGAATAATGAAGTAAACGCTTGGATGATAGAAAATCAATTAATAGAATTCAACAAAGAATTTGAAATTGGAAAAAATCAAGGCGTGAGCTTAAAAGTCTTTATATCTATTATTGGCACAACTAAAGTGTTTGATATAGGAACGAAACATTCTTTTACAATCAGTCAAAATAGTTATGATGATATTTCTATTAACGGGAGTAGTGTAGATGTAATGCTATCTCGTGAAACGTTGTACGATTCTTTTAAAGTGAACGTATATGACGGGGATGTATTTCATAATTATACGAAACTAAATGGTAGCGTTATGTTAGAAGCTGGGGATCAATTATATTTTGATGGTGTTTTGATGGAGATTGGCAGTGAAGATATTCAAGTATTGTCTTCAGAAGGAAACGTGAAATCTACATTACCTATTTTAGTAGAATCAGAAACATTTTATCAAAGTGGTTATCCAGACTATCATCGTTCACCACGTATTATTTACCGTGAACCAGAAGAGAAAATGACAATTGCAAAACCTTCAAGTATGCCGTCAAAACCGACTGAGCATTTGGCGAGAATCATTGCACCTTCTCTTGTCATGATTGTCGTAACAGTATTACTTGCTATTTTTATGAAATATGGAATGTTTATTATTGCATCGATTGCGATGACATTAGTAACGATCATTGTTTCCGTCACATCATATATAAAAAATTTAAAGCAATATAAAATCGACATTGTTGAACGTGATAAAAGTTATAGAGAGTATATAAAACAAAAAACGAAAGATTTACATGCAGAAAGTGAAAAGCAGCGTCATGCATTACATTATCACAATCCAAATGTTGAAGTAATACGTAATATGGCTGTTCAAGTAAATCCTCGTATTTATGAAAAAACAATGCAACATCATGATTTCTTAACATTTAGTGTTGGGACAGGACAAGCTAATACGAGTTTTGAAATTCAATTTAATGAAGAAGAATTTAGTCAAACGAAAGATGAATTAATTGATATAGCGCGTGAACTAAGACAGCGTTATCTTTCATTGGAAGATGTACCAGTTGTTACAGATTTAATGAATGGACCAGTTGGCTATATTGGACAACGCTCTTTAGTGTTAGAACAATTACAATTATTGGTTGTACAAGCGGCTTTATTCCATAGTTATTATGACTTGCAGTTTATTACTATTTTTCCTGAAGAAGAAAAAGAGAAATGGGATTGGATGCGCTGGTTACCTCATGGAAGTGTTCGCGATATAAATGTACGTGGATTTGTATACCATGATCGTAGCCGAGATCAGGTGTTAAATAGTTTATATCAAATTTTAAAAGAGAGAAAACAAAAAGTAGATGAAAAAAGTTCTACAAATGAAAAACTGTATTTCGCACCACACTATATCGTACTCATTACAGATGAAAAACTAATTTTAGATCATGTTGTTATGGAATTTTTCAATGATGATCCGATTCAATTAGGTGTATCACTTGTATTTGTACAAGATGTTATGCAAAGTTTACCAGAGCATGTGAAAACGGTAATAGATATAAGAGATGCAAAACAAGGGAACATCATCTTAGAACAAGGAGAGCTTGTTAACCGTCAATTTAAATTGAATCATGTACCGAAAGGGTTTAATTTAGAAGATGTTTCACGAGCATTAGCACCGTTGAATCATTTGCAAAACTTAAAAAATAGTATTCCAGAAAGCGTAACATTCCTAGAAATGTACGGTGTTGAAAAAATAAAAGAGTTAAACATTACAAGTCGCTGGCAGAAAAATGCAGCGCATAAATCTTTAGCTGTACCGCTCGGATTACGTGGGAAAGAAGATATCGTAAACTTAAACTTACACGAAAAAGCTCACGGGCCACACGGATTAATAGCAGGTACAACAGGTTCAGGTAAATCGGAAATTATACAATCGTATATTTTATCTCTAGCAGTCAATTTCCACCCTTACGAAGTTGCATTTCTACTTATTGACTATAAAGGCGGCGGTATGGCGAATTTATTTAAAAACTTACCGCATTTATTAGGAACAATTACAAACTTAGATGGAGCGCAAAGTATGAGAGCGCTCGCATCAATTAAAGCTGAATTACAAAAAAGACAACGATTATTTGGGGAAAATGATGTAAACCATATTAATCAGTATCAAAAACTGTATAAAGAAGGATTAGTAAGCGAACCGATGCCGCATCTATTTTTAATTAGTGATGAATTCGCGGAACTGAAGTCAGAACAACCAGAATTTATGAAAGAGTTAGTTTCAACAGCACGTATCGGTCGTTCACTCGGAATCCATTTAATATTAGCTACACAAAAACCGAGTGGTGTTGTAGATGATCAAATTTGGAGTAACTCGAAATTCAAACTAGCACTAAAAGTTCAAAATACGTCAGATAGTAATGAAATTTTAAAAACACCAGATGCTGCTGAAATTACATTGCCAGGACGTGCCTATTTACAAGTTGGGAATAATGAAATTTACGAACTATTCCAATCGGCATGGAGCGGGGCGGATTATGTAGAAAACAAAGAGGATAAAGAACATTTAGACGCAACGATATATGCAATAAACGATCTAGGACAATATGAAATATTAAGTGAAGACTTAAGTGGACTTGGTAGCAGTAAAGAAGTAATAAGCGTACCATCTGAACTTGATGCTGTTATTGACTACATTCACGATTACGCAGAAGTAAATGAAATTGAGGCGTTAGCAAGACCGTGGTTACCACCACTTCCAGAAAGCGTATATTTACAAGACTTACACGCTATTCAGTTCAAAGAAGCATGGACGAAAGAAAAGAAACCATTAAAAGCAACAGTTGGCCTACTAGATCAGCCAGAATTACAATCACAAACACCATTAACATTAGATATTAGTAAAGACGGACACGTAGCAGTCTTCTCAAGTCCAGGTTACGGAAAATCAACATTCTTACAATCAGTCATTATGGATGTAGCTCGTCAGCATAGTCCGGAGCATTTGCATGTGTATTTATTAGACTTCGGAACGAACGGTTTAATGCCATTAAAATCTTTACCGCATGTGGCAGACATCATTACACTAGACCAAGTTGAAAAATGCGAGAAATTTCTTCGCCGCATAGAAGACCTATTAAAAGATAGAAAGCAATTGCTAAGTAAATATGGTGTTGCGAGTCTTGAAATGTATGAGAGAGCTAGTAAAGAAGTATTACCAACAGTATTAATTACTTTAGATAACTATGATTCTGTTAGAGAAGCTGGATTTGTCGAAGACTTTGAACGCATTGTTGCACAAATTGTACGTGAAGGGGCAGCGGTAGGAATTCATTTAATGCTTACGGCTACACGTCAAAATGCATTGAGAGTACAAGTAAATACAAATATTAAACTACAAATTGCTCTTTATATGATAGATGAGGCGGAATCTAGAGCTGTAGTAGGAAGAACTGACTTGAAAATTGAGGAATTAGCTGGTCGTGGCTTAGTGAAGCTAGAAGAACCAACAATCTTCCAAACTGGTTTACCGGCAGAAGGAGAAGATGTACTTACTCGAATTGAAAATATACAGGCTGAAGGAAAAGAGATGGATTCCTTCTGGGATGGAGAAAGACCAAAAGGAATTCCTATGGTACCTGAAGTTCTGGAATACAAAGAATTTATTGCATGGCCAGAAACGAGAAAAATTATTGAAGCAGGCAAACTAACAATTGGTGTAGAAACGGAAAGTGTTACGCCTCTTGAATTAGATTTAACTGAAGCGGCTAATATTGTTGTAGGTGGCATTAAGAAAGATGAAGTTGAAAATGTAGTTCACCAATTCCTTCAACAATTGGCTGAAAGTGGTCATTTTGACCTAGGCTTAATTGATACAAGAACACGTAATTTCTCAAACTTCAGAGAGAATGCTGCTTTATATGTAGCTGAAAAAAAAGGGATTGAGCAAACAATTAAACAAGTTACAAATGCTTATAAGTCGAGAGAAGCAGCGTTTAAAGAGGAGCAGGAAGCTTCAAGTGAAACAGTTAATCCAGCTGAATTTATTAAGAAATTTAAGCCGATTGTAATCGTAATTGCAGATGTAAATGATATTTTAAGTAATTTAGAAGATAGCGATATATATAGTCTGGCGGAATTAATAACAAATGGTGCATTTATGGGCATACACTTTGTAATTGGCTGTGATGTGGATTCAATCGACAGTCGATACGATTTAGTTTCAAAAACAATAAAAGCGCAATCTCATGTTATTTTACTTAGAAAATCATCGGGCCAAATGGTCTTTGATGTATCTAATAAAGATTTAAGTAGTACAAAATTAAATCCATTTGAAGGGTATTTTGTTGAAAATCGTTTTGCTACTAGAATTAAAGTGCCAACTATTTAAGGGGGGATTTGCATGGGGATAGAGGAATTAAATAGTCAAAAATCTGGTTTGTTAAGTAGTATAAGTCATCAACAAGGGCAATTGGCTGAATTACAAATGAAACTACGAAGGCTAACAACTGCTAAAGGGAAATTTGTAAATAATCTTGAATCAATTAAACAAAATCAAGAGCAGTTTAAGTCTTTAGAAATAAACGAGAGTAGTTGGAAAGGGCAAAGAGCAACTACTTTTAAAGAAACATATGAACAACAAGTCATTTCGAATTTAGGGAAGTTTATCGGAGAACTAGGGAGAGTTCAAGAAGACATCGATCAAGCCATACGGCGGCTTGAAAGAGAAATCGCTACATGTGAGTCTAGTATTCTTTCTTTAAGTAGAAGTGTTTCAATGGTTGACGTTAGTATTCAAGTAGAAGTACAGAAGGCGGGGAAATGATAAATGGGGGAAATTAAATTAAATAAAGGGGTATTTGATGCGAAAGTAAGTGATTTGAAAAGTGGTGCTAGTGATTTAGGTAAGACTAAATTTAATGGTATGCAGTTACATCGTACGAATTTAAGTAAACTGAAAAAATATTGTGAAGCGATTGAAAAGTTATCGAAAAAAGTGCAGCAATATGAACAAATACTACAAAAAGATATTAGTAGAATTCAGCAAACAGGACAAGAAATGGTTCAGCAAGATGAAAAGCTTGGAAAAGATTTGAAAGACAGTTCAGCTCACCGTGCTATGTAAAGGGATAGGAGGGAGAAAATATGAGCAAAATCATAGAGTTACAAGAAGTAAAAGAACTTCAAGATCGCTTTAATTCAAATGCTGAAGAGTTAAATCAACATTTGGAAACATTGCAGCAAAAAATAGAGGATTTTAAACAAATTAACTCTTTTCAAGGGAAAGCTGCTGATACTATTAAGAATCATTTATCTACAGTTCATGGAGCTGTTATCACTGGATTTACAGTTACAACGGAAATGTTAAAAAGTCAATTTCAAAAAGCAATAGAGGAGTTTAACAGTGAGGTTGACAGTGATGCAGATGCAAAAATTCATGGAAGTTATTTGGATGATGTAAAGAAAAAAGTTAATGGATATAGTGAGGGATTCAGCCACTCTAATGAAGAGGCAAAAAAAACAGTAGGTACGATTAGTGACATCGTCGCAATTCAATATCCATCATCATCAAGCATCACTGAAGGCGCTGTAAAAAGCCAAAAAGAAATCAGTGATACATTAGAAAAATTAGAGACTTATAATAGTAAGCAAAGTGACCTGCAAGAGTTTGATGAATTAATGCGTAAAATAGATGAGGGAATGAAACAAATAAAAGTGAATAAAGGGAATTTCTCTAGTTCTTCAATAGAGAAGCTTTTAGCTGACACATCAATTGGAAATATCATTAAGGGAACGACTGATGCTATGACTAAATTTGATATTGGGAATAAGGGAGCTAAGGCTGCTTTAAATGCCTACATACGCTGGCATCATGTTACAAAGAAATTGGGTTTTGAAGTCCTTTTTGATCCTAAAGGCCGCAAAGGTAGAGGGGCATTTAAATTATCAACTCCTAAGAAAGAAGATATGGTTTTAGCAGAAAGAATACTTATAATGGATAATAAAGATGATGTTTTAGCCAAGTATATTAAGGATAAATTTGAATTTAAATTCGAAGATTTGAAAACAACAAAGGAACAAATAAAAAAGGCACGCAGAAATATTTATAAATTACCAGAGTTTCAAAATTACGCGGATTTTCAGATGGACTGGGAGAACAAAGGATTGCCTACCGTGATTGGGAAAAAAGGACTGAGTTCATTTAAAGCTGCTTGGGCAGACGGCTTAAAGGATCTAAATCCTATGAAATGGAAGGAAGCGTTTCGAGGTCTTGGTAAGACAGGGAAATTATTGAAAGGAGCAGGTATTTTTGGGGCGGTTGTGTCAGTTGGAAGTAATATTGTAGATGCTAAGGAAGGTGTAGATGATAGAAAAGGTGGTTGGCAGTTAAAAGATGTAGTGGATATAGCAACAGATTCAGCTGTAGATATTGGAGCAAATGCTGGAGCGATGGCCGCTGGTGCTGTAGCAGGATCGTTTTTCCTTCCGCCGCTTGGTACTGTTGTTGGGGCTGGTGTTGCAGTTGGTGCTACATGGCTACTGAATTACAAATTGAATGGGAAAGACAATGCCATTGATTATGCTAAAAAAGGAGTTAAAAATGTAACTAAAAAGATAGAAGAAAAATTTAAAATAGGAGAGAAACTTAAATCTGTATTTTGGTAATTAGACTACACGAGAGGTGCATATAGGTGATGTGGAATATAAAAGAAGAAGATTTAGACAAATTTAGAATGACATGTAAATATCGTTTAAGCCCTGAAGGTGCTGCGGGTTTTATGTTTGGAGGAATACTTTATAGTTCAATAGCCGTTTTTTCTATTATTGTATCAGGTGATTGGGATTACTGTATGGTTCTCCTTAATATAGGAATTGTTAAGCTGGAAGTGTTGTTATATGCTCTGCAAGTAATTTTTTTCATTCTATATTTATTTCCAAAAGCTCAATTTAAATTTCAAAAGCTACAAACACTTGTCGTATTATTAAATGCATTTCAAATGGCAATAATATTACTCGTAGTTTTGATTGGCACTAAAATGGCTAATAATTCAATTGACCAGATTACATTACTGTATGCAGGATTGTTATTTTTAGGAGCAGTTGTTGTTCATATTGTGACAACGATTGATACGTTTAAACAGGCAAGTGAAGGTGCGTTTAGTATGGATGAAAGATCCGCGTCCTTTTTTAGTAAAACAAAAGGAACTATGATGAAAGTTGCTTCAATATACGCATTAATCCTTCTTATTTTGATTTATTTTCATAATGATTATGCGTTTGATACTTTTATTGGATATGTAATAGGTACTGTTTTAATGTATACGATAGCCATCGGTGCAGCTGAATTTCAGCTATTAGCGTATTGCAGATTTAAATTCCCTTCATTTAACATATCGTGGGAGCAACATAAAAGAGAGTCTCCAAGATATCAAAAGAAAAATAAAAAAGGTAAATCAAAACGTAAGGCGTAAAGGAAATGAGTATAGTAGGTTTAAATGTTCGCCATTTACCATAATGTGGAAGTGATATGAAGGAGAGCGTAAGTGACATTTGAAGAAGCATAAAAAATATAGCCAAGAGAAAGTATAGTAAAAGGAGTAGGTATTATGAAAATTCAATATAAAGCATTATCACTTTTAAATTTAATTAGTATTACTCAAATTGTAAAAAAAGAAGATTGGTTATTACCTGCTATCGCACTGAGAAATCAAGTTGTTCATAATGGAATATATGCAGTAGGCCCCGTTCTTTTTAAATATCAGCCATTGGAAAATGAACCAGAGTACGGTGAATATACGTATTCTGTTCCAGTAAATGAACGTGTAAAATTAGGAGAGAATTCTGCATATGAATACGTTGATGGATTAATTATTGAAGAGGCATTAAGTGTTCGATTTACTGATGAAGATGGTGATATTGAGGAGGCTTATAATTTAATACATGAGTTTGCAGAACAGCATCATATTAAATTAGATAACGGTTTTTATCACGTATGTTTAGACGTATACGGTGACATGTGGCTAGATATTTATGCTCCTATTATAGAAGTAGGTGAAACAATAAAATGATAATTGAAGGACAAAGTATTGCATATACAAATGTTGTTTCGAAAGAATACTATTTTCATTACGAAGATATGGAAGAAGCAATTGAACATTTTATGTCAGAAATTGCAACAGCGAATTTAACAGTAAAAGGTCCGATGTTTTATGCTTTGAAAAATATACCATCTGATGAAAATATGTACGTTGAATTATTCATGCCAGTAAATGAAGATAAAATTCCAGCATCAGAAACACTTCAATTTAGGAGCTATTATTATGTTGATGAGATGCTCATGAAACGATATACGGGAGATTATGAAAAATTAACAGAGCAGGTATATGGTGAAATGCTTCAGTATATGGAGGATAATAATCTGAATTTAGCCTCGCCAATTTATCATGTGTTTAGCGGTGATGAGTCTTTACAGTATGTTGAAGTGAAGATTGCTGTATTTAATGAAGAATAATATTTTAAGCTTGTGATCTATAGGGAAAAGAAAGTTTCATAGAAATAATAATATGTGGATGGTTTTATTCTATAAAATCCGAGTGTTATTTTTGTTTTGAAAAGTGAGGGGGATGTATGGGTTTATTTTCTAGAGAAAGAAAAGTGTACTTTCAGCAAGATTGTAAAGAGAGAAATGACGAGATAGTTAAACAAAAAATATTGAGTAAAGCTTCAGCATCCGAATGTATAATAACTGGTGGAATGCTTGATGAAATAATATCTGCTGAAAGTACTGTTGAAATGATTAATGATACTTTACGTTCTGGATTTGTGAAAGAAGGAATGGAAGATTCCAGATATCCTAAACTTATGAGAGAAATTTCAAAAGTTTTATCCGTAAGTAATGTAAGTTTATTTCGCATGATTTTTTACTTTGACGTATATGAGATTCTTGTCGAAGTATCAAACACGACGAAAGCAATTATTCAATTTGAATCAGTAGATGAAGAGGTAAGAGATTCAACGTTTTCCGATATTAAAGTGATTGGTTTTATATATAGGAAAAAGTCCACTGATAAGGAAATTGAAAAAATATCAGAGTGGATGTTAGAGTTTAAAACATTGAGCGATAAGATAAAGGAACATAATGAAGCATTGCAAAAGAGATAGTTTTGAATAGTATATGGGGATGTGACATAAATAAAACCTTCTCTTCTCTTTAGAATGAGGAGGTTTTTCGTCCTCAAATCTATATATAATTAACTTAATATTTCGACATGTGATTTTCAGTTGGATCATTCTGTATTGGTAGTAGTTACGTTCTATAGTTCGCTTAGTTGCTATTTTGAAGGGTGAAATTTATTCAAAAGTTAATTTGTAAAGAGAGGAGGCTGTTAATTTGAATAAGGATCGAAATGGTTTGAAAACAGAGAAAAGTTTTTTTGAAAGGACAATAGTATCTATCTATAAAGCGTTAGAATTTATAATGAAATATACAATGATTCTAATAATAATAATGTCAATATTTGTGATAATCGCTGCTGTTTATTTTAAAATATATGAGGGTATAGGAGCGGGTGTATTCCTCTTAATCTCGTCATTATTTGCATATTTGGTATTTTTTAAGAAAAGTACAAATGGCTAAATTAATAGTGAAAATAAAATTTTAAAGATTAACTATAATACGTTATTTCAAGAGGGAAAGTTTTGAATATGGCATGAATGTATAACAGCAAGAAAATCTTCTCTTTTCGTTAAAATGAGGAGGTTTTTATTTTTAATCGACATGAGTTAAGTGACTGTAGTTAAAGGTGGGACAATTGGATGTGGAATATACAAGAGGGAGATTTAGATGGATTTCGAATGACATGTAGGAGGCGTTTAAGTCCTGAGGGTGCAACAGGGTTTATGCTAGGAACGATAATTTTTGATTCATTAGTGATGTTTTTTATTTTTTTAGCATTAATTAAAACAGGGTGGGATTACTATTCAAAACCGTTTGAGAAAGTAATTGTTAGTATGGAGCTTGTATTGTACAGCCTTCAACTAATTTTTTTAATACTATATTTATTTCCAAAAGCTCGTTTTAAATTTCAAAAGTTACAAACGCTCGTTGTATTATTATATGCATTTCAATTAGGTACAATAACATTTACAGCGGTAGTTCTTCCTGGAATGACTGACTATTCAATTGATCGAATGACTTTAATTTGTGTAGGGCTATTATTTTTAGGAGCAGTCATTGTCCATATTGTAGCAACAATTGATACATTTAAACAAGCGAGTGAAGGTGCGTTTAGTATGGATGAAAGAGCCATCACATTTTTTAGTAAAAGAAAAGGAGATGTGATGAAGTGGGCTACAATATATGAGCTAATCCTGCTTATTTTGATATGTTTTCATAATGATTATGGAATCGATGTTTTAGTTCTTTATGCGGTAGGTATTGTTTTACTGTATACAGTAGCCATTGGAGCGGTAGAATTCCAAATATTGGTGTACTGTAGATTCAAATCCAAGTCATTTAATATGACGTGGGAAGAGAATGAGAGAATGCGTGGGAGATTTCGAAAGCGAAATAAAAAATCCAAAACGAAAAGTAAATAAGAGTTAAATAGAATTTAAGTGTATGAGTATTATTTAAACTGTATAGAGGGTGAAAAGCCTGAATGTGGAATATAAAAGAAGTATTAATAAAGGACAACTACGATTCAAAGTAAGGGGTATGAATAGTAAAACATAGACGTAAGAAAAAGAAGAATTCAATACACGTAGAAAAAGTACCAAATAGGGTAGAACGCATTGGAAAAGAAGAGAAACCGAAAGAGGAGCAGAGTAACAAGTTTGTTGACATTCTCCTTGGTATTCTTCTTTTCCCACTTATTATATGGGCAGTATTAGAAGGTTCTAGGAGAAAGTTAAGTAAAAAGGCAACTCTTGTGGTTATAAGTGTTATTGTTTTCATCTTAGTTGGGGTAGTGATAATAGGAAACAAATAAAGGGGTATGTTATGAGTGAAAAGAAATTCATAAACTTAGAGAAAGACCCAGAGTATGTAGACGACTATGTTGTATTTAAGAGTACAAAGTTTGGAAAAACCTACTACTTAGATTCATCTGTGAAAGAGTTTACAGAGTATGAACTTGAAGAGTATATCATGAAACTTGAAGCATACAAGAAAAAGAGAAGGAAGAAGGCTTGGATGTATGTAGGTATTTTCGTCTTATTCTGTTTGGTCTTGTCAGTTATAGAGGGGTATCAAAACGATGAATTAGTTAAAAACGGCAAAGCAAAAGAGGTTATGGTTCTTGGGAAGCACATTGAAGAAGAGTATATCATATTGAAACACCCTACTTTAGAGTTGTTTGACAATAACAAAATGAAAAAGATATGGGTGAAACAGGAACTTTACGATAAGGTATATCCGACTGACAAGGTACGAATCATTGAGTACAAAGGTGAAGTTAAGTTAGACCCTAGATATGAAGATAGAGACTTAGTCATACAGAAGTATAAGTTTGGGAGGTAATTGTAATATGGTTGATTAAGGGGCATTTTATCAGCCTGCTATGGACCATATAAATGTACCTCCCATGAAGGACTTCCCGAAAGTTGAAGGATTTATAGCACTTTATTTCATGAATTTATTCATTCAACAGGCCATTCCAGCAGATTAAAGAGAGACGGAATCACTTCAGCGACAGTCAATTTTGGCTCAGAAGAATATTCAGAAGAGGAATTGGTTGCTGAAATTGGAGCGAGTATGTTAACTGGTTAGCAGGGTTCGTAGATATAACATTTGATAACTCAGCGGCTTATATACAGTCTTGGTTACGAGATTTAAGAGATGATAAAACAGTAATCGTTAAAGCAGCCAGTCAAGCACAGAAAGCAGTAGATTATATTTTAGGAGTTAGCTATAACGAAGCGGGTACGAAATGGTCAGGGCTTTTTCCTGCTAAGTGCAAGGGTTAAAATAAAGAGAGAAAGCAAGTACAGATCGTGTTGTATTCTGTATAGCGGTTACTTGTATATCGGGAAAATAAAATGTAAATATACGTTTATAGGATTGAAAAGGCTTTGAAGTTGGTAAAATATCGGATGTAGTTTTAAACATGTAATGTATAGAAAGGAAGTCAATTTTGAACTAGAAACATTATAAAAAGAGAGTGTGTGAATGTATGACAAGCACTCTCTTTTATTGGTAAAGGGGATTTTTTTACAAGGAAAGCGTTCAAAATTGATTTCCATACCCTTAATTACCTTCTTCTATACTATATCCGTATTGCTGCTTCTTCTCAATCCGCTCAATCACATCCTGAAGTTCATCAGGCTTCAAAAACTCAATAGGAGAGAAACCTTTTTCAAACGTAAGCGTATCCGCCTCAATCATCAATACATATTTATCATTAACTTTCGCAATATGAATCTGGTCTCCAAAATCTGCAAGCAAAGCCTTCACAGAAATATGGTCTGCCTTTAGTTTTAATTCTATCTCAGGGGTATGCTCCACAATTTGTGCTGTAGCTTCCATAACTTCTTCTGTTGTGAAATGCTCCATAATTTCACGCTTTGGGCTCGCAGCCCATACTTCCATCGCTTGGTCGAATTGTTCCCGTTCTTCTGTACCTTCTTCAAACACGTCTTCAATTTGGTCGTATACCATATCCATTACTTGTGTTTTCATAATTTCAGGCATGGAACGCCCGTATTCGACGGATTTTAAGAAATCCTCAAAGTAGCGAACGTGTGATGCTTGGTGGATTTTTAGTTCACCTACTTCCACGATTCCTTCTTCTGGCATGTATTTATGTGATATACGTTAATTCATGTATTATCATCGTTTATAGCACGATACACTAGACGTGGCAACATTCCGCTTAAATATTCATGATATTATCGAGTTTTTCCGAGACAGATTTTTGCATGTCAGGAAGACCGTGACTGTACGTATTAAGTGTCGTTTCGATATCGGAATGGCCTAAACGATCAGCGATTAATTTCAAGTTTACAGAAAAAGCTTATCGATACATCGTCCACATCCCGATATCTTTAAACCCTAATCGTTTATAAATTCGTCCAGCAGCTGGATTGTTATAAAATAAGCAAAGTGTTCGGCCTTCTTTCGTAAAGTCTTGAATCATTTTTTGTAATATGAGCGAAGCATATCCATTCCCGCGATAATTCGGGTGTGTACATACACCAACTACCATTGCGGATAATGAATTTTCAGCGGAAGTTGAGGCGGATGCGATGATTGCGCCGTCTTTTTCAATATAGTATGTACGTCCTGTATTTGTTTCAATAGCTTGCCTTAACATTTTCTCTGATTTATTAGCAGCTGGGAATTCAGCGATGTTATTTCGTAATTGCATAATTAGCTCTACATCATCTAGTGAGGCAAGTTTAATTGTTTCTTGAACAGGCGTGCTAGGTAAGTTGTTGTTATCTGGACATTCGCAAAAATACATTTCATTTTTGGCACCTAGTTGTATACTTGGAGCAGTTTCGAATCTTTCTACAATGTTTGACTTGCCAGAGAGTTTAAGCGGCTTATATACGGAAAGAAGTGCCTCATAGTCAGCGACCATAAACTCTCCTTTACTATACGGTATAAATGTATCGTGGAAGCGGAGTAAAATTGATTTTAATGTCCCGTTCTCTTTGAATGTTCCCCATAATTCTTGAAAAGCTGTATCATAACCGAAAGCTTCAATATCTCCAATAATAAATAAATTCATTGCTGCTTCTTCTTTTAGAAAAGAAAGTACTTGTTCATGATCATTTTGAGTTAATTTTTTGAGCATAGTAAACCGACCTCTTTTTATTTTTCTAAATATTATAACTTTTTATTTTTGAAATCAATATAAAATTTTATGTTTAGTTCACAAAGTTTCGGAAAAACTAGGAAAGATATGACAAAGGAGGTTATGAACGGTGGATCATCCAATTCAAGGATTAATGAAAGCAGCAATGGAAAATTTGAAGGAAATGGTCGATGTAAATACGATTGTTGGAGAGCCTGTTCAAACGGCTGACGGTGGTGTAGTGTTAACGGTTTCTAAAGTGGCGTTCGGTTTTGGAGCTGGAGGATCTGACTTCCAGACAAATGATGGACAAAGAGCGAACGGTACACCTGCATTTGGTGGCGGTAGTGCGGGTGGTGTTTCAATTACACCAGTAGCATTTCTAGTCGTGAATAAAGATGGGGTAAATATTCTTCATTTACAAAATGCGACACATTTAGCGGAAAAAATAATTGAATTAGCTCCACAAACAATCGATAAAATTCAATCGATGTTCCAAAAAGATGAAAAAAAAGAGGGGAATCATCACCCTCAAAATCCAGATGATATCCTTTAAAAACGCCTGCTTATGAGCAGGCGTTTTTTCTTGTAATCAGTATGTAATAAAACACATGAAATTGTAAATAGTTTTTGAAGTTTTTTCTATGTTTCTAAAATTTTTCATGTTAAAATATGCTATAGAATTGAAACATATAAAACGAAGGTGGCTAGGTGCTTTGTCTGGAGGATCTGACCAAGTAAAAAATATGATATATATTAATGGTAATCGTCGGGGTCATTGTTTTATTACATCAGGAATTACGTTTAAAGAGTTTGCAAGTAACATCCCTTCACCACTTCACCAAGTATTGCTTTTAAAGCATAATTTTGAGTGGACAGATTTTCATTATCATACTTTATTTGAATATGTCGAGGAAGAAAACATACATAAACTCATTCAAGCAGAGATTGATGAATTTGATGAATTTTGTTGGGTAGATTTTGATGATGCAAGCGATTTAGATGAACTAGAGCCAAAAGAAATTGCAGAGCTTTTATATTTGGCTCATAAAAAAGAACCACTTGCAAGAACATTCTTTCCGTTGTTGAAAAATAGATTTGTTTATTTTTCACATGATGACGGTTGGTACAACAAAGTGTATTACCGTAGAATCGGTGATTTTATAGGAATGCTAAGTAAAGTCATTCCTTATAAACTCGGTGCTTTCGGTAAGAAACGTTTTACTTTCTTCCAAAAATCAAAAATTTTCCCAGCAATTTCAAAGGAAGTTATCCTTGGGCTTATGCCGTTAATGGAAGATGGGTTATACATTGATTTAGCGGGGAAAATTGAGTCGAGAAGAGGTCTTGAAATTCCGGTATATGTAGTAGGATCATTCGAAAGTACGGATGAGGTACTAGATAATATTGATGAATTGAAAGCGGAAGCAACAGAAACGGGTTGGCTCATTTTTGATAAGAAAGAACAAGAGTGGCAATGGGTTGTAGACTAAGAAAACTTGGCGCATGAAGTCAAGTTTTCTTGTCTTTTGAAAGGAGAACAAATGAAGAAATATTATACAATTGTGGGTATTGTAAGTATTATTCTCGTGGCGATATTACTTATAACTTGTCCGAAAGAATCAGATTTTAAATTGTATTTAGAGGATAAGTATGCATTGAAATGTGACGAGAGTAGCTTTGAATGCACGCAAAATGTAGATGGAAAAAAAGAGAAATTACAGTTTGAAAGTATTGATGCACGAAATGGTGTTTTCTTTATGACTGTAAAGCAAACGTATAAAACAGAAGCTGGTGTTACGAAAGAATATAGCGGAGTAGGTATATTCGGTACATTTCTTTTTGTTTCAGAGAAGACTTTCTAGTAATAGAAGGTCTTTTTTTTATGCTTATGTTCATATAGATGAAGTAAGACAAGCATAGGAGGGGTATTGATGAAAAAGGGATGTATCGTTTGTGGTGGTGAGGAGTTTTTTTCTTCAACATTATATGCGCGTACGAAACAAGATTGGGCATATGCGCCAAACATGTACCGATTTGAAAAGGTGTTTATTGAGCATAGAGATGAAGAAAATTATCCAGTTTTTCAAGAAATTACAGCGAAGCATTGTTGTGGATGCGGTCATATCATGTTGTATCATGAATGAACACACCAAGTATAACTTGGTGTGTTTTTTTTAAAACGCTGATAAAGCAAGCGGATAGAGTAAAGTGAATAAAACAGAAAAACTGCCAAAACCAATTGCGGTATATCCAAGTGTTCTCGCTCCAAAATTGACAGCTAATAAGCCAACTAAAATAGCAAGGGAGCCGAGTGTAACAGGATAAAAAGCAATGGAGAATAACGAAAGAAATAATGCGACATAGCCTATCATTGCACCGGTATTTGTACCTTCTATTTCATTTGCAATTTCTTTGCGCTCATGTCTAATCGGAATACCAGCTGGAGATATTTCAGCTGCATACTCTTCTTTTTTTTCACCACTTTTAAAATGATGATTTCTCTTTCTTCGCATGTACATCCCTCTCTTTCAATTGGGTGTATCTATAGTATCTTTCATAAGGAACAGAACATGAGTATGAGTTAAACCCAAGTAAAGCAAAAATTGGAGAAAATAGATTCCGTTGTTATCTTGTTCATCCCGCTATTTGCGGGTAGTAAGACTCCCACCTCAAAATTCGGCTGGAGCAAAGAAGTTAGGTGGGAGTCAGGCTGCCCGTAAAAGCACGATTGGTGCCGGCTAATAATCAATGGGGGACGAACAAAAACCCCCCACTGATTAAAGGTTTCACTTTATCTCCTTATGAAGATAAACAGGAATTTTGGAACATGATGTAGAATGAAATGAAGGATAATACGTGAAGGTAGGGGAATGTATGACGAAGTTTAATTGGCATGAATCGGCAGAGAAAAAATGGGATAACAATGCAGAGTTTTGGAATCAAAATAGTCAAGAAATGTGGGATAGTGGGAGCAGGAGTACAATCATTCCATTTTTTGAGCAGTACGTGGAAAAAGAAGTACAAGTGTTAGATGTTGGCTGTGGTGATGGGTATGGTACATATAAATTAAGTCTTACTGGGTACAAAGCGGTTGGGGTGGACTTATCGGAAGTTATGATTCAAAAGGGTAAGGAACGCGGAGAAGGTCCAAACTTATCTTTTATAAAAGGTGATCTTTCTTCATTACCATTTGAAAATGAGAAATTTGAAGCAATTATGGCAATTAATTCTTTAGAATGGACCGAGGAGCCATTGCAAGCATTAAATGAAATAAAGCGTGTTTTAAAGAAAGATGGATACGCATGTATTGCAATTTTAGGACCGACAGCAAAACCGAGAGAGAACAGTTATCCTCGCCTATACGGAAAAGACGTTGTTTGCAATACGATGATGCCTTGGGAATTTGAACAGTTAGCAAAAGAACAAGGATTTGAAGTTGTAGATGGTACCGGCGTATATAAGCGTGGAGTAAATGAGAAGATGTTAGGTCAACTACCTACAGAGTTACAACAATCGTTAACGTTCTTATGGGTATTTATGTTAAAAAACGTATAACGAAATCAAAGAACTTTTAGGAGGTAAATAAGTGCAGAAAATACAAAAAACTGATACAATATCATCAGAACCAATTAAAGGGGGACTAGGGTATATGACAACTACTACAACAGTTAAATCTGATATTGAAATCGCACAAGAAGCAAGTATGAAGAAGATTCAAGAAATTGCAGCTAATTTAAATATTTTAGAAGAAGAACTAGAGCCATACGGACATTATAAAGGCAAGTTATCTCTTGATATTTTTAAGCGTTTACAAGATGAGAAAGACGGTAAAGTTGTTTTAGTAACAGCGATTAACCCAACTCCAGCAGGAGAAGGTAAATCAACAGTAACAGTTGGTTTAGGTCAAGCTTTTAATAAAATTGGTAAGAAAACAGTAATTGCACTTCGCGAACCATCTCTTGGACCAACAATGGGATTAAAAGGCGGAGCAGCAGGTGGCGGTTATTCTCAAGTAGTACCAATGGAAGACATTAACCTTCACTTTACTGGAGATATTCATGCGATTACAACTGCCAATAACGCATTAGCGGCGTTTATTGATAATCATATCCAACAGGGAAACACACTTGGAATTGATACGCGTAAAATCGTTTGGAAACGCTGTGTTGACTTAAATGATCGTGCCCTTCGTAACGTAGTAATTGGTCTTGGTGGACCAGTTCAAGGTGTACCACGTGAAGACGGTTTTGATATTACAGTAGCATCTGAAATTATGGCCGTATTCTGCCTTGCAACAGATATTCAAGATTTAAAAGCACGTTTATCTCGCATTGTTGTCGCTTATAACTTTGCAAATCAACCTGTAACGGTTAAAGATTTAGGCGTAGAAGGTGCGTTAACATTACTATTAAAAGACGCATTAAAACCGAACTTAGTACAAACGTTAGAAAATACACCAGCTATCATTCATGGCGGACCATTTGCGAATATCGCTCACGGTTGTAATAGTGTTATCGCTACAACAATGGCAGCAAAATTAGGCGATTATGTTATTACAGAAGCTGGATTTGGTGCTGATTTAGGTGCTGAGAAGTTTTTAGACATTAAAGCACGTGCAGCTGGTATTAAGCCAGAAGCGGTAGTTATTGTTGCAACTATTCGTGCGCTTAAAATGCACGGTGGTGTGGCGAAAGATCAATTAAAAGTAGAAAATGTAGATGCGTTAGCAAAAGGTATGGAGAACTTACAGAAGCATGTTGAAACAATTCAAAGCTTCGGTGTTCCATTCGTAATTGCAATTAACAAGTTTATTACAGATACAGATGTAGAAGTTGCTTACCTACAAGAATGGTGCAATGAGCGTGGCTATGCAGTATCCTTAACAGAAGTTTGGGAGAAAGGTGGCCAAGGCGGAGTTGACCTTGCTGAGAAAGTGTTAAAAGAAATTGACAAAGGTGAAAATAACTACGCGCCACTTTATGAATTAGAATTACCATTAGAAGAAAAAATTCGTACAATTGCTCAAAAAGTGTACGGCGCTAAAGATATTGAATTTGCTCCGAAAGCACGTAAGCAATTAGCTCAATTTGAAGGAGAAGGCTGGAGTAACCTACCAATATGTATGGCGAAGACACAATATTCTCTTTCTGATGATGCAACAAAACTAGGTCGTCCATCTGACTTTATTGTTACAATTCGCGAATTGAAACCATCAATTGGTGCAGGATTTATCGTTGCGTTAACAGGAACAATGTTAACAATGCCAGGTCTTCCAAAACAACCAGCTGCACTACAAATGGACGTAAATGAAGATGGAAAAGCAGTAGGTTTATTCTAAAAGGTTGTAATTTATCCCGTTTATCTGTAAACTGTATATACATCAAGTGGCGCCTTTCCATCGAAAGGCGCCTGTTTTTTGGAGGAAATTATGTTTGATCCAACTGCTTTTGAAAATTTAAAGGTAATCGTGGAAGGAGCTGTCTATGATTTCGATCTACATGGTGATATTCTTGTAACAGATCGAAAAGATGTGATGGACCTTGCTTCATTAAGTCGTATGTATAGTATTTCATTTCAACTAACAGAAACATTTAAAACGTTGGTAGAAGCAACATTTTCGCTATCTGTTGATGCAAAGAATTTATCAGGTGAAATATTAGAGGTACCTCAGTTTATACCAGGTTGTGAAATGAAGTTGGAATTTTCGTTCCCGATGGAACAACCAGAGGTAGGATGCCGCGAAATTGAAGCTGTATTGCAATCTATATGGGGAAAAGAGCGAATGATTTCGCAGAAAATTTCATACGAATATAATAAGCAAGCGATTTCATATCATAATAAGGTAGAGGTTCTATTTCAAAAAGCGATTACAGAAGACCATGTTGATGATTTAATAGCTGTTATTTCACACATGATAGAAACGGTGCGAACAATACAACATTTTCTTCAAAAATAGAGATAAAGGAGAAAAACAAATGATAAAAGATATGCAACCATTTTTACAACAAGCTTGGGAAAAGGCTGGTTTTAAAGAGTTTACTGAAATTCAAAAACAGGCGATTCCAACTATTTTAGAAGGACAAGACGTTATAGCTGAATCTCCAACTGGAACAGGAAAAACACTAGCGTACTTATTACCCCTTTTACATAAAATTAATCCTGAAGTAAAACAAGCTCAAGTTGTAATTGTAGCGCCAACTCGTGAACTTGTTATGCAAATTCATGAAGAAGTTCAAAAATTTACAGCGGGAACTGATATTTCAGGTGCATCTTTAATTGGTGGTGCAGACATTAAGCGCCAAGTAGAAAAATTAAAGAAACATCCGAGAGTAATTGTTGGTTCACCAGGACGTATTTTAGAATTGATTCGCATGAAAAAATTAAAGATGCATGAAGTGAAAACAATTGTATTTGATGAGTTCGATCAAATTGTAAAACAAAAGATGATGGGTGCTGTACTTGATGTAATTAAATCAACGATGCGCGATCGTCAATTAGTATTCTTCTCGGCGACAATAACAAAAGCTGCAGAAGAGGCGGCACGTGATTTGGCAACTGAGCCACAATTAGTTCGTGTAACACGTGCAGAGGCAAAGAGCCTAGTTGAACATACGTATATCGTTTGTGAACGTCGTGAAAAAAATGATTATATTAGAAGAGTTATGCATATGGGAAATGTAAGAGCAGTTGCCTTTTTAAATGATCCTTTCCGCTTAGATGAAATTACTCGGAAATTGCAATTCCGCAAAATGAAAGCAGCAGCTCTTCACGCAGAAGCGAACAAACAAGAACGTGAAGCAACGATGCGTGCATTCCGCAGCGGGAAATTAGAAATTTTACTTGCTACTGATATTGCAGCACGTGGATTAGATATCGATGATTTAACACACGTAATCCACTTAGAGTTACCAGACACAGTAGACCAATATATTCACCGCTCAGGACGTACGGGACGTATGGGCAAAGAAGGAACAGTCGTTTCTCTTGTAACAGAACAAGAAGAGCGCAAATTACTACAATTCGCGAAAAAATTAGGTATTGTGTTTACGAAACAAGAAATGTTCAAAGGAACATTTGTAGAATCGAAACCACCAGCACCAAAGAAAAAGAAACCAGCATTTACTGGGAAGAAAAAGCCTAGATAAATAAATGGAAAGACGTAACTATACGTAGTTACGTCTTTTTTGTTTGTAATTGAATAATAAAGGGAGTTTTATTAACGCTACTATAAGAAATATCGATAAAGGTGAAGTATTTCTCATTTAGTCTGTACAAGGAAATAATATAAAAAAGCCGAATATAAAACTGATATGAAATAATAAAAAGAAGGTACATGTATGGATAGGAAATTAGGAATGTTTTTAAATACGAAACATATTGAAGTAAACGAAGGGATACAAAAGGCGAGGGAATGGGATTTAAAATATATTCAATTATATGCTATGAATAGGAACTTCAACTTAGCTAATATTTCAAAGGTAGAATGGATTACTTTAAAGGAAAGTTTATCTCTTAATGGAATGAAAGTTCCATCATTAGCAATTAATTTTGGAGAAAATGGAATTGTAGGAACGGAAATTGACAGTGCAATAGATCAGTTTAAATATACTACTGACAAGGGGTTAGAACTCGGAGCAAGGATAATAACAGCTCATATTGGGAAAATTCCAGATGATGAAAAAAGTGAGTACTATAATAAAATGGAACGGGTTTGTGATGAGATAGGAGATTTAGTATTTAAATTTGGGGGAGTCTTCGCAATTGAGACGGGATCTGAAAAAGCGATAGTGTTAAAAAGATTTTTAGAAAATATAAACGCAAAAGGATTAGCTGTTAACTTTGACCCAGCAAATATAATAAGTGATGTAAATGAAAATCTGATAGAGAGTCTATTTCTCTTAAAAGAGTATGTAGTACAAACACACATTAAAGATTGTAAAGAAGTAAAAAGCAATGGTTCAAGTAAGTATATAGAAGTCGCAGCAGGAAATGGTGAAGTGGATTTTGATACATTCTTCAAGGCATTAGACGAAATTGGATTCGACGGGTATAACATGATTGAAAGAAATGATTATTTTGACCAACTTGACGGAATGAGCCAGTCGATCAATTTCGTAAAGAAGTACATATAAATTAAAAAGGAATAACAATAGTAATTGTAGAAAGCTACATAGAATATAAAAACCATTAGGAGGAAAACCAATGATTCATAAAGTCGGAAAAATTATGTTATATGTAAATAATCAAGATGAGGCAGTAGATTTTTGGACAGAAAAAGTAGGGTTTCATGTAATTGCAGAGGAAGATAACAAACAAGGAATGAGATGGATTGAAATCGCTCCAACTAACGATGCAGAAACGAGCATTATACTACATAATAAAGAAGTTATTTCTAAAATGAGTCCAGAATTGAATCTTGGTACACCGTCTTTAATGTTCTTCTCAGAAAATCTGGAACAACTATATACAGATTTAACAAATAAAAATGTTACAGTTGGCGAAATGGTAACAATGCCTTCAGGTAAAGTGTTTAACTTTGCTGATAGTGAAGGGAATTATTTTGCGGTTATGGAAAAGAACAAATAATGATATTGTTATGTCAAAATCCCCCTTATATATAATGAGGGGGATTAAATGTTTGAAGTGGATTTTTCATTAGAGAGTTGTTTGATAAAAAATGTCCCTTTTTCAATAGCTGTCTCAATATAACCAACGATTTGATCAAACGTAAAAACCTGTAGGTCTTCATACAAATGTTGCTCGGGGTACAGCATATCTTCAAAAAGATATTTTCGAAAAGCCAAAACGTTCTCTTTAGAAACCTCTTCGATGTCCACAATGTGAGCTTCTTGATTAAGAAGAGAAAAGAGCTGTTGTTCTTTATCGTAATGATGCAACAATTGTGCGTTCAATAATTTAAAATCGTTATAGTACATAGGTGCGATGGTTTCGTCGTTCTCAATTCTGTTTTTTAGCCAGGGTAGAAAAAATCCACTTAGCCAATTATCATCGGCAATGAGATGCGTATAATAGCCTAAAAGAAAAGGGGAGTCTATATGCTCTTCATATTTATGAATAAATGATTCGTAATCTATTCTTCTTGTATAGTTTTTCGTTGTACCAGCGTAAAAATGTGAAGTTCCTTTTTCTTCTTTTGAATGAACAGCATCAGGAGCTACACCACCAAGTAAGAAAGAAGTTTTATCTTGAATAGAAAGTTTCTTAGCAATACCGTTAGCGATAATGATATGCATAATTCGTGATCCCATGAATAACACCTCTATTTCATGTATTCATTTTAGGAAGCTGTTTGAACGTGTAGTATTACTTTCCCTGTACTTTGTCTACTTTCGACCCATTCATGTGCTTTCCCTGCATCTTGAAGAGGAAAAGATTTCGTAGCTTTAATTTGTAAACTTCCATCGCGTAAATAACGGAAAACTTGATTCGCAGTTTCTTGAAGCAATTCAGGACGTTTTTTCCGTGTAGTGCCAAAGCTGAAACCGAGTATAGAACGGCAACTTGCGTGTAAATCTTTCGTTTGAAAATTACCAACTTCTCCGCTAGCATTGCCGAAATGGACGAGACGACCGTAATAAGCAAGGCATTCTAAACTTCTTTCGGACACAGTACCAGAAATAGAATCTAAAACAATATTAACGCCTTCTCCGTGTGTAAGCTGAGTTACCCTCTCTACAAAATCTTCATCTTGATGACAAATAACATAATCAGCGCCAGCATCTAAAGCAATTTTTCTTTTTGCTTCACTTCCGACAGTCCCGATTGCTTTTTTAGCCCCTAATAATTTTGCGAGTTGAATCGCGGTAGTACCAATTCCTCCAGCAGCGGCATGAATTAGAACAGATTCACCTTGTTGAAGTCTTGCAACATTTACAAGTAAATTATAGCTTGTAAAAGATACGATAGGACAAGCGGCGGCGGTTTGAAAGCCGACTTCATCAGGTAAAATGAAAGTAAGATTTTCGTTTGCGACTACATATTCAGCGTAAGAGCCGTTTTGAGGAAAAGCAATGACACGCTGGCCAGGATAAATGTTTTTTACATGAGAACCGACTTGTTCTACAATACCAGCTGCATCTATCCCTGGAATAAAAGGTAAGGCCTTGTTTCCTTTTTTTCCATAACGTGATTTAATATCGGCAAAATTAACACTAGTAGCAACAATGCGAATTAAAACTTGATTATCTGAAATGGCTGGAATATCCACATCTGTATATTGCATCACTTCAGGACCACCGAAAGAAGTTACAACGATAGCTTTCATCATATATCCCCCTAAATTTTACTATATAAATCATTTTAAAGCTTTATTAGGAAATGGAAAATTATATAATTGTTATGCAAGGTTATAAGTGAATCTTATGAAGTTATTAGATCATTATATTAACGTATATAAAAAAATTTTTGAAAAAATCGAACGAAATATCATTTACTTGCCAATATATAGTGTAGAACAAAGGAGGGATGATACATGAAGGATGAAACAGTGTATATAGATTTAATCCAATTAACTTTATCGGGCAATAAAGAAGCGTATAGCGAATTGTATGATAAAACGATTCAAGAAGTATATAAGACAGCACATTTTTTAATAGAGGATAAAACAGATGTAGATGATGTCGTTCAAGAAATATACATACAGCTATATGAAGCGCTTCGTAAATACGATAGCGAGAAGCCATTTCGTCCTTGGCTAATCGGACTTGCGATTAAACAAATTCATTCTTATAGAAGAAAGAGGTGGATGCGACTGCGTATTGTAAAAAAAGCAGAAGAGCAAAGAAAACCAGTACAAGTTGATTTTTCTAACGATGTTGTAAGTAAAATATCAAATCAAAAACTAATCGAACTCATTCATAAATTACCATATAAACTGAAGCAAGTTATTATTTTAAGATACTTACACGATTACTCCCAAGAAGAAGTAGCGCAAATATTACATATTCCAATTGGGACTGTGAAATCTAGAATTCATTCGGCATTAAAGAAACTACGTCAAAAAGAGCAAGTAGAAGAAATCTTTTTAGGAGAGGTAGGGAATGTGAAATGAGTTTAAATTGTAGAGTTAGAGAATCTATACAAGAAGAAGCGAAGGGGGTTATTGCCCCGCCGGAGTTAAAAGAAAAAGTAATCGTGCAAATAAAAATGAAGCGCGGAGGGAGTAAAAGGAAGAAACGTCTTATCGCCGGAGTGCTTGCAGCAGCACTTTTAATCCCGACGACTGGTTTTGCTTATCAATCTATTATGGCGGATGGTATATACGGATCTTTTGAGAATTTAAAAAAACATGCCGGAGCGATGACATTAGAAGCGTATATGCGTTTTAATGCAAAATTATCACAAGCGAAAGATGAAATGGGTGCGAAGGAATATGAAGAGTTTACAACAGAACTAAAGAAATTAACAAATGCAAAGCTTGAGTATGGAGATTCGAACGGTAATATTGATTATGATCAGTTATCATCAGCTAAAAAAGAGGAAATGAAAAAGGTAGAAATGGAGCTTCAACCGTATTTTGATAAATTGAATGGCCATAAATCTAGTAAAGAAGTGTTAACTCCAGAAGAGTATGAACAATATATGGAAGCATTAATGTCATATCAAACCGTATTAGTAAAAACGAAATCAAGTGGTGGGATAACAGTAGACGAAGTACCTGAGGCGTACAAAGACAGATTTATTAAAGCGGAGCAGTTTATGGAGTATGTAGATGAAAAGGTGCGATAAGTAGAAAAGCTCATAGCTTTAGCTTTGAGCTTTCTTAATTGAAGCGTAAAGATATTAACCACCTATTCCTTTTGCTATCAATAGGAAATATACAACTACCAGTATTACTCCATTTAATGCAGTACCAAGTATTCCGAATAACCAATTTTTTGATGCTATCGCAAATATAATTCCGAGGAATGAAAGTATACTGAGAATCATAATAAGTAACGATAAATTCGCATTAGGCCCTCTTAAAATAAAGAAAGAAAATACACTTGCGATAAATGTTAGAAACGAGAAAGCCCCTAATTTATAAATAATAAATCTCCCTTGGTTGAAATGTATTTTGACTTAGCGCACGATTTTCTTTAGTTTAACATAAATTTCCTATTACCAATTAAATATATGAACAATAAAAAACGAGTATAAAATCTATGCGATTTCATACTCGTTTTGTTATTACTTAAATTTCCTTACCGCATGTATAGCAACTCTCACAAGGAGTATTGCACTTATAAATAAACCACCATAACCAACGACACTTAAAAATTGATTATTAGGTTCTTTTGTATACAAGTCAGGGACAGAATTACCTTGACTTGCTTAATAAAGTGAAAGTGGGAAATCACTTAGTTATATTCCTTACTATTCTCCTTGTCTTTTTGTATAAAACAATCTAAAAGCGAGTAACCAGCTATTAAACTAATAATGGTAACGAAAGTTGTATTCACAAGAATAATATTAGCTAAATAAGGTAAGTATTCGCCAAGTGGTGAAAAGAGTAGAGCTGGGGAAAAGGAAATTAATATTGTAGGCACTGTAATAGCAATAAATTTATCCGGCTGAAAGCTCCAGTTTTGTTTACTCGTTGCGTGATTAATAGATTGAAGGAATCGTAATAAAATGCCGACCAAAAGAGGGAAGAGTGTAAAGTAGAATAATCTTGGATAAACGTTAAAGTTCACCTGCGCGTCTGTATCTAAATAAAATTGAATTTTTACTCCAACAAATAATAATAAGACGATAAATAATGTAAAGCAGAGATATTGAATCACTTTTTGCATTTTATTCCACCATCCTTTATTAAAAAATATATTCAAGGAGCGAAGATATATACGATAATGGCGTTGTATATATCTTCGTTTTCTATTAGTTAATTATGGATTTTGTTTGCTTCGTTAAGTAATCAATAATTCCCATCGCGCTAATCTCTAAATCAAGATGTAAAATGTTATAAACAGAATGATTTGATGGAACGTTTAGTTCTGTAAGATGAGTGGAGACTTTCTCCATTAGTAAAGATTGTAATGCCTTAGTAGCCTCATCAAAATTAGTATGTTTTTGAAAAACTTCATTTCCAGTATTAACGAAAATAGGTAACCAATGTTCCAGTTGGTTATATACTTCTGTAACATGAGATGATGCACCGTAATGACCGAAATAAATAGTATCTACATTCATGCTTTGAATATGATTTTTAGAAGCAATCATCGCATCGGGCTGAAATTGCGAAGGGGACGTTGATGGTAAATATAACTCTACACCAAGGTCTGCAAGCTCTCTATAATAAATTCCGATTGTATCACCAGTAAAAATGCCGTTTGTTAATGAATCATGAATGCTAATATGGTGCTTCGCATGCCCTGGTGTATCATAAAATGTAAGGATGCGGTTTTCTGAAATCTTTAATGTATCATCATTTTGGACAATATGAACACGTTTTTCTTCAATTGGAAGAATTGGATCAAAAAGTTTATCGAAATCTTCTTTGTACACAGCTTTTGCGCCTAAAATGAGTTTTGTTGGATCAATCATATGACGAGCACCGCGAGAATGCACATATAAAGTAGCATTTGGGCACTTTTCCATCATTAAACCAGCTGCCCCAGCGTGATCTAAATGGACATGTGTAACGATAATGTTTTTTACATCGTTTAAATCAATATGTAATTGCTGTAAGCCGTCTAAAATATAGGGAAGAGAAGGGGCCGCACAAGTTTCAATTAAAGTAATATCGTCACCTAATAAAACATACGTACCTGTTCGTTCATTGTGTTGTAAGTCGTAATCATCAATAAGATATAGGTGAGAAGACAATTGTTCTACTTTTTTCATACTTACCACTCCTTATATACGGTATGTATCTATTATACGCTAAAAATAGAAAAAGACAGAAAACGAAAGCTCGTCTTTTGCCTTTTTGTAATGTTGTTATTTAGTTTGTCCTTTACTAATAGACATAATGAAAAGTCCAACAATGCCGCCAACGATCGGAAGCATAATCTCTCCTGCTAAATTAAAGTAGGAGCTTAAGAATAAACCATTTACATCGATTACCCATCCAGTAACATACAATAACATCATATATAGTACGAAATAAAACTCGCGATTTGAAATCGTTTCACGTTGTGCAGTTTTCATAATGAACACCATCCTTTTCTATTATAATAGAATATAAACTGTCACATTTTGTTCACAATTCAATTGTAAAACTTTCCATTATAAAAGTCTAGTAGTTTGTGTCGAATTCTCGAACGTAAATAAAGCGCTATCATTTTGGCGTGTAAGTATGTAATAGAAGCTGTATATTCACGAATGTAGTATAGTATAAACATAGAATGATAGTGTAGAGAGGGGTAGGAACAATGACAGTTCATGATTTTTCAGCTAAAACAATAACAGGAGAAGATAAATCGTTAAAAGATTACGAAGGAAAAGCACTTCTTATTGTAAATGTAGCTAGTAAATGTGGATTTACACCGCAGTATAAAGGGTTACAAGAAGTATATGATAAATATAAAGACCAAGGACTAGAAATACTCGGTTTCCCTTGTAATCAATTTGGAGGACAAGAACCGGGAACGGAAGCTGATATTACTAGTTTTTGTGAATTGAACTACGGTGTAAACTTCCCGATGTTTGCAAAAGTTGATGTGAAAGGTGACAAGGCTCATCCTCTGTATACATACATGACAGAACAAGCACCAGGTTTACTCGGTATGAAAGCAGTAAAATGGAACTTTACTAAGTTTCTAATCGGAAAAGACGGGAAAGTAGTAGGGCGTTTTGCACCGCAGACGAAGCCGGTGGATTTAGAGGTGGAGATTGAGAAGGTGCTTGGGGAATAATTAGGAGTTAGCTATCTTTTATTATGTTTATTAAGAAAACACCTCAAAGAACAAAGTAGCTCTTAGTCTTTGAGGTGTTTTCTTTAAACTCATATTATCAAGATTAAATCACTGTATCGAATTCATTTGATTTAGGTAGAGAAGCTGCTTTTTTCATAAGCACTTCCCATAAGTGTACGGATTTCTTCCATTCGGCTGCGGTCTGTCCGTTTTGATACATAGCGTTCTCATAACTGAAAGTAAGTTGTTGCATATCGGCCGAGTTGTAAAGTGTATCGATGCGGAGAGCGTATTCTCGGAATGTTTGACTTTCACCCCGTGGTATGCCAATTCTCGCAAACTGTTTTAAAAGAGCACCATAAGCTTTTGGATAAACAGCATCATCTTTTCGATATTTATAGAAAAGAATAATAAAAAATGTAATCCATTTCATTCTAGTGGTGAAGAGAATGTATCCTATAATACTAATCGGTATCGTAGAGAGGAATACGTACCACCAAGAAAATCCATTTTTAGAATTTGTGATCTTTTTAGTAGGAGCTTCTTCTGTATTTTCTATTAAACTTTTGAGCTTTGCTTCATTATTCCGTTTGTGTATTTGCTCGTTATTAGAATTATTTGCTTCGCTATTTTGTGAAATAGGAGCAGGCGTATTATTTATAAAATTATAGGGATTGGTAAATCCTTTTGTTGGTTCGAATGGAATCCATCCGTATCCTGGAAAATATACTTCGACCCAAGAGTGTGCGTTATTGTTCGCGATTGTATAAACATTCTCACCTTCACCTTCAGCAATTGTATTCTCAAGAGTTCCTTCTGTATAGCCTTTTACCCAGCGTGCTGGAATCCCAGCAGAACGAAGTAACACAATCATAGACGTCGAAAAATTATTACAGTATCCGCTTTTTGTATCGAAAAGGAATTGATCTACATAATCTTGGTTTTTTGCAGGAAATAAGACATTCGTTGTTTCATATACAAAAGAATGGTCTGAGAAGTAATTTTCAATAGCTAATACTTTATCATACCGGTTGTCTTTATTATTTGTAAGATTGACAGCCAAGTCTTTTACTCGCTGCGGTAATGATTCGGGAAGTTGTGTGTACTTTGTCATGAAATAAGAACTCGCTTCATGGCCTTCATTCGTTTTTACAGTTTTCAAGCTTTCTATGGGAAACTCCGGGATCTCGTATGTTACTTTATACGAATTTAAAGTAGTAGAAGAGTCTCCGTGCATCGTATAGATTTTTTCTGAAAATGGGTCAACACTGTATGATACATCAGAAGAAGTCTCAACTGATACTAATCCTGCTGGATAGGTAAGGTGAGGATCACTTTTTTGCATGGTGATGGTTGCTTCGGTTGTTTCCGTTTTTGTATTTTGTTCGTACCAACTCAAGACGTCGTTTTTATTTTTAAAAGAAACCTTTTTCGGCTTTTCAGAAACCTCCCAGCCTTTTCCTGTATAAAAATCTTTTGTTTCTACTCTCCAATATTGTTTGTTTTGCGTTTGTGCTGTAAGAACAATTGTATTATCCGCCTTAAAAGGACCGCCTAATTGCGAGTCATCTAAACCATACCCAATTGTAGAAACTTCTTGTTTTTTACTTGCTTCGGATGTGTTGAATTTTAAAAAATTCATTGGGTTTGGCCATTGAGGGCCGAATTTTGGAGCAAAGTATGCGATGGTTGCTGACAATACAATAAATATTGTAAGAGGTCTAAGTAATTTTGAGATTTCTCTAGCATAATTTTGTAAGTGTTCCATCTCTTTTATTCGTTCTATTCGAAGAAGACTAAGTATAAAAAAGCCGATGACAACAGTACGAATAATAGCGTAGTTTGCATTGTATAAATGTAAGTTATGAAAAGTTGTGATATAAATAATAGTCAATACAAGAAATAACAACCCACGTTTTTTATGAATCATCCAAAAAGAGATGAAAGAACTCAAAAACCAAAATGATAGAAAAAATAAAATTGTTGGAAAAACTGGAGAAATATCTAGCAAATTCCCTTGGAAAAACAGGGAGAAATTTCGAGAAAGATCAGAAAAAAATGTTGTTAGCCAAAATGGATTTATAAAAGAATTTTTATAATACAAGGAATGAACGATGAATAAGATTGTGACGATCTTTATTGGAATTTTCCACCTCGTTTGAAAAAAAGAGAGAGTGAAGCAAATTCCTATAAATATTACAAAAATATCTAATCTACCTACGTTTGTAATACCTATAAGGGGTCTTAGCCATTCTAGTAAAAGAAGAAGTGCACATACATGCATGAAGAATCTGCTCATATCCCATCGGTATTTTGTTTGTAATGTTATCATATGCTCACCTCAAAAAACACGTTTGTATACCGATTTTCATAAACCGCGTTTACAAATATTTTTCGTTTTTGTAGAGTTTCTAGTATACTTAGTTCTCGATGTGAGAGTTGATTCGCTTTTTCTTTCACGACAAACACCATTAATTTTCTATTTTTTATAGCAGCACAGTCAGCCGCCTTTTGAATATCGGGAGAAAGATCGCTTGTCACGAGTATAATCGTTACGGGCTGATACATTTTTCTTAATTCCATTTCTACACTCTGGGAGAGCGGGAATACACTGTCTGCTTGTACTTTCGCTAAATGACAAAAGATTTGTTGCAACTGAGTATCTCCATTGTCTAATGGGAAAATAGTTCGTTCTTTTCCGACAGACACGAATGACGCTGGTGAATTTTGCTTCAAGACAGCCCTCACAATAGAGGCAGTAAACGTTACGACTGATTCGAATAGAGGGGACTCGGTTCTGTCCATAAATATCATGATATTATTGCTGCGCTGTTGTTCAAACTCTTTCGTCATAATATTGTTTGTTCGTGCAGTTGCTTTCCAATCAATCCATGAAAAGCGGTCACCAGGTTTATATTCTCTGACACCGACAGAGACTGTAGAGTCTTTTGCTGAATTTATATTTGCTGAAAGCGCTCCTTGTTCGAAATGATTTTCCAATTGTCGATACGTTATATCTACATACTGGGGATAGACTAAAAATGTATCTGGAACTGAAAAAGTTACTTCTTTCTCTATCATACCGAATAAATCGCCAGTTTTGACACGTACGCTTAAAAAAGTGTGCTCTCCTCTAGGGATTGTATCAATAACATATTGAAACGAAATATTTCGTTTCAATCCTGGAAAGAGTATGACCTTATTCATCTTTGCTTGTCTACAACTTGTAAATGGTGGTGGCAGTTCATCTTCTATAACTAAATAAAGTAAGGGGAAAGGGAATTTTCTTTTTATTGTAATCGTGCTTACAAATTGTTCTCCTGCTGCATATTTATTTTGGTTTGTTATTCGTTTTACTTCAACGTCCCGTAAAGCATAGAAGGGGAGTAGTAGTGAATAAAGGCCAATAGGAATCGTACTGTAAAACAAAAACCAACTTACAAATCCTCCTTGAAGCATAGCGTACACAAATGTTAAGACTACGCATAAAGGGATTAGCAATAACTTCGTAACGTGATATAGTGCTCGTAGTAGTCGCTTCATCAAAGGTTCTTCGTCCTTTGAGTCGGCACGGTAGTTCGTGCAACGATTTTGGCGATAACTTGTTCTCCTGTTATTCCTTCAAATCTTGCTTCCATTTTTAGAATGAGTCTGTGAGCTAAAACGTAAGGAGCTAAAAATTTAACATCGTCTGGAATAACATAATTTCTGCCATGGATGAATGCATAAGCCTGTGAAGCTTTCATTAAAGCAATTGAGCCACGTGGACTTGCACCTAGCTGTATAGAACTATAAGAACGAGTCTGATTAACAAGCTTTACAATGTAATGCTTGATTGCTTTGTCCATACTTATTTCCCGTACGCTTTGTTGTAAATAAAGTAATTCTTTTATTGTTGTAATAGCTTGTAAATGGGAGAGTGGGTTTGTTTTTTCCATCCGGTTTAAAATTTCAAATTCTTCTTCGGGTGTAGGATATCCCATTTTTAGCTTCAACAAGAAACGATCGAGTTGAGCTTCTGGTAAAGGATATGTTCCCTCATATTCGACCGGATTTTGTGTAGCCATGACAAAGAAAGGTTTTGGTAACGATCTTGTAATGCCATCTATTGTGATAGTGCCTTCTTCCATACTTTCAAGTAAGGCAGATTGTGTCTTTGGAGATGTACGATTAATTTCATCAGCAAGTACAAAATTCCCCATAATTGGTCCAGGCTTGAACTCAAATTGGAGTTCTTTTGGATTATAAATAGAAACACCTGTTACATCTGACGGCAATAAATCAGGTGTGAATTGAATCCGCTTGTAATCGGCGTCAATTGATTTAGAAAGAGTGCGTACTAGCATTGTTTTTCCGACACCGGGAACATCTTCTAATAGTACATGACCTTCAGCTAAAAGAGCTGTCATGGTTAAAATCGTTTCTTTTCGTTTTCCGACCATTAATTTTTCAATATTGTTGATTATTTTTTCTACAATGGGATGTAATGAATCAAGCTGGGGCATCGTAATCCTCCTAATTTTATTATCTTTTTCTAATTCATTTTTATGTTAAAGAAAATGAGTTCCTTCATTTTAATGCAGTATGATAGTAATCTAAGAGGTAAGTAGTAATGGTTTATATAAGTTCATATTGAGAACTTATATAAATAGGGAAAAACTTAAATGATAAAAAATCATGGTGATATACTTTATACTTTCTATGTCCTTAAAGGTAATCCTACTCATAATTTTATGAATATTCAGATTATATATGCAGATTACATTTAGTATAATTGTTTCCGTAATTAAGAGCAATACAGTAAATAATGATTTGTAGTTTTATCCCTCTATTTGCGGGCTGATTAAAGTTTCACTTTATATAAAATACGTCTTGATAATAGTATCGTTGAAGAAAAGTAAATTCCTTATAGCATTATTGAAGTAGTATCAAAACTCTTTTTAATATATTTATATAAAAACGTAGGAATTTCTCCTGCGTTTTTTCTTATGCAAAAAAAGGTGAATCCTCCAAATACTATTCTCCTAATAAGCTCACGGCTGACCGAAATCCTCACAACAAAACAAAGTAATCTTTACTTACAAATGTTTCCCCTTAAACCGATTTCCAAATGAATTTATGACAATCTCTTGAACTGTGCGAAATGTCACATCTGTATTTTACAACCTCTCTTATAGTAAGGGTATGTAAGAGAGACGTATTAAAGGAGTGAACATGATGAAGAAGAAACCTTCAGCACTAATGAGACGTTTAAAATATTTTTCACCAATAGATCGTTATAACGATAATCATACACAAGAAACATATGAAGATCGTGAATGGGAAAATGTGTACAGAAAACGCTGGCAGCATGATAAAGTAATCCGTTCTACACATGGTGTGAACTGTACTGGTTCTTGTAGTTGGAATATTTATGTGAAAGATGGAATTGTAACTTGGGAAGGGCAAGAGCTTAATTATCCAACAACAGGTCCTGATATGCCTGATTTTGAACCACGAGGCTGTCCACGTGGAGCGAGTTTTTCTTGGTACATTTATAGTCCGCTTCGTGTTAAATATCCATATGTACGTGGTGTTCTTTGGAGTATGTGGCAAGAGGAATTACAGAATCATAAGTCACCACTAGATGCTTGGAAAAGCATTGTGGAAAATCCTGAAAAAGCACGTGCTTATAAAGAGGCGCGTGGTAAAGGCGGATTTATTCGTGCGAATTGGGATGAAGTATTACAACTTATTTCTGCTTCATTACTTTACACAGTAATTAAATACGGTCCAGACCGAAATGTTGGTTTTTCACCAATTCCAGCTATGTCGATGTTAAGTCATGCAGCTGGTAGCCGCTTTATGCAACTTATAGGTGGGCCGATGCTTAGCTTCTATGATTGGTACGCTGATTTACCACCAGCTTCTCCGCAAATTTGGGGTGATCAAACAGATGTACCAGAAAGTAGTGACTGGTATAACTCTGGATACATTATGACATGGGGTTCAAATGTACCGATGACGAGAACACCAGATGCTCACTTTTTAGCAGAGGTTCGATATAAAGGAACGAAAGTTGTTTCTGTGAGTCCTGACTTTGCTGAGTCTACAAAGTTTGCCGATGATTGGATTAGTGTGAAGCAAGGTACAGACGGTGCACTTGCGATGGCAATGGGGCATGTGATCTTACAAGAATTTTACGTAGATAATCAAGTGGAATACTTCACAAAGTATGCGAAGCAATATACTGATTTTCCTTTCTTTGTCACATTGAAACAAAAAGGAGATCAATTCGTCGCTGATCGTTTCTTAAATGCTACTGATATTGGACGTGAAACAAAGTTAGGAGAATGGAAGCCTGTTCTTTGGAACGAAAATACGAACGATTTTGCAACACCTCATGGCACAATGGGGTCACGCTGGGATAACGAAAAGAAATGGAATTTGCGTTTAGAAGATGAACAAACAGGTGAAAAGATAGATCCACGTCTTTCTTTACTTGGAATGGAAGACGCTGTTGGAACGGTACAAATTCCGTACTTCTCAGATGATGGAAACAAAGTATTAGAACGTACAATTCCAGTGAAAAAAATTATGACAGAAGAAGGCGAAGTGTTCGTTACAACTGTATACGACTTAACGTTAGCAAATTACGGCGTGAACCGAGGGCTCGGCGGACAAGAGCCGAAAGATTTCAATGATGATGTACCATTTACACCTGCATGGCAAGAGAAAATGACAGGAGTGAAACGAGAGCTTATTATTCAAATCGCTCGTGAGTTTGCACAAAACGCAGTTGATACGGATGGTCGCTCGATGATTATTGTAGGGGCCGGTATTAACCATTGGTTTAATTCTGATACGATTTATCGCGCAGTTTTAAATCTTGTTCTTCTCGTTGGAGCGCAAGGTGTAAACGGCGGTGGTTGGGCACATTATGTTGGGCAAGAAAAGTTACGACCAGCAGAAGGATGGCAAACAATCGCGATGGCAAAAGATTGGCAGGGGCCACCGAAATTACAAAACGGTACATCTTTCTTCTATTTCGTAACAGATCAATGGCGTTATGAAGATACACCGGTTGGACATTTAGCATCACCAATTGAGGGCAACTCTCGTTATCAACATCACGGTGATTACAATGTATTAGCAGCACGACTTGGCTGGTTACCTTCCTATCCAACGTTCGAGAAAAATGGAATTGAATTATATAAAGAAGCTGTTGCTGCTGGTGCAACAACGCAAGAAGAAATCGGAAAATACGTTGCACAAAAACTAAAAGAAAAAGAACTAAAATTTGCGATTGAAGATCCAGATAACAAAAACAACTTCCCGCGCAACTTATTCGTATGGCGTGCCAACTTAATTTCAAGTTCTGGTAAAGGCCACGAATATTTCTTAAAACATTTATTAGGTACAACAAATGGATTAATGAATGACGATAGTGATTCAATACGACCAGAAGAAATTAAGTGGCATGAGGACGCACCAGAAGGGAAGCTTGATCTACTCATTAATTTAGATTTCCGTATGGCTGGAACAGCGCTCTATTCTGACATCGTCTTACCTGCTTCAACTTGGTATGAAAAGCATGATTTAAGCAGTACGGATATGCATCCATTTGTACATCCATTTAATCCAGCAATCGGTTCACCGTGGGAAGCACGCTCTGACTGGGATATTTTCACCTCTCTTTCTAAAGCTGTGTCAGATTTAGCGAAGAAAATCGATCTTGAACCAATGAAAGAAGTCGTTGCAACACCACTTCTTCACGATACACCGCAAGAATTAGCGCAACCACTAGGTAAGGTTAAAGATTGGAGTAAAGGTGAGTGTGAACCGATCCCAGGTAAAACAATGCCGCAAATTCATGTTGTCGAACGAGATTATAAAACGATTTATGACAAAATGACAGCGCTTGGACCAAATGCTGGAAAACAACCGATTGGTACGAAAGGGATTTCTTGGTCAGCAGAAAAAGAATATGAGCAATTAAAGAGTCGCTTAGGAGTTATTCGAACGGATTCTATTGCGAAAGGTTGCCCAGACATAAAAGAAGCAATCAATGCTGCTGAGGCGGTATTAACACTTTCTTCTACAACAAACGGTCATATGGCTGTAAAAGCATGGGAAGCACTTGAAAAACAAACCGATTTAAAACTACGTGATTTAGCAGAAGAACGTGAAGAAGAATGCTTCACGTTTGAACAAATTACAGCACAGCCTAAAACAGTAATTACTTCTCCAGCCTTTACAGGTTCTGAAAAAGGTGGACGCCGTTACTCACCATTTACAACAAATGTTGAGCGTCTTATCCCTTGGAGAACGATAACTGGTCGACAATCTTTCTATTTAGATCATGACATGATGAAAGAGTTTGGTGAAACGATGGCAACATTTAAACCAATTCTACAACATAAACCTTTCCGTAAATCTAGACCGGAAGTAGAAGGAAAAGAGATTACACTAAACTATTTAACACCGCATAATAAATGGTCGATTCATAGTATGTACTTTGATTCGTTGCCGATGTTAACGCTGTTTAGAGGTGGTCCAACTGTTTGGATGAATAAAGATGATGCGGAAGAAGCTGGCGTTGCAGATAATGATTGGATTGAATGCTTTAACCGTAACGGTGTTGTCGTAGCGCGTGCTGTTGTAACGCACCGTATACCGAGAGGAATGGCATTTATGCACCATGCGCAAGATCGCCACATTAACGTGCCTGGTACAAAATTAACAAGCACCCGCGGGGGAACGCATAATAGTCCAACCCGTATTCATGTTAAACCAACACATATGATTGGTGGGTATGGCCAATTAAGCTATGGATTTAACTACTATGGTCCGACTGGGAACCAGCGTGACTTAAATGTCGTAATCCGTAAACTGAAGGAGGTAGATTGGCTTGAAGATTAAAGCGCAAGTCGGAATGGTAATGAACCTAGATAAATGCATCGGCTGCCACACTTGTAGCGTAACATGCAAAAACACCTGGACGAATCGTCCAGGTGCTGAATATATGTACTTCAATAACGTAGAAACGAAACCAGGCATTGGGTATCCGAAACAATGGGAAGATCAGGAGAAATACAAAGGCGGATGGGAATTGAAAGATGGTGAAATTCAGCTGAAATCGGGTTCGAAAATGAAGCGTCTTATGAACATTTTTCATAATCCAGATCAACCAACAATCGATGATTACTTTGAACCTTGGAATTATGATTATGAAACATTAACAAACAGCCCGCAGCGTAAGCATCAACCAGTTGCTCGTCCAAAATCAGCAATTACGGGCGAATTTATCGACAAAATTGAATGGGGTCCAAACTGGGAAGATGATTTAGCAGGCGGACATATAACAGGATTACAAGATCCGAACGTAAAGCAAATGGAAGAAGAAATTAAAACAGATTTTGAAAATGTCTTTATGATGTATTTACCACGCATATGCGAACATTGTATGAATCCATCTTGCGTATCTTCTTGTCCATCTGGTGCGATGTATAAACGTGAAGAAGATGGGATTGTTCTTGTGGATCAAAATGCATGTCGTGCTTGGAGGTTCTGCGTATCTTCTTGTCCATATAAAAAAGTGTATTTTAACTGGCAAACGAATAAAGCAGAAAAATGTACAATGTGTTTCCCACGTATTGAAGCTGGTATGCCAACGATTTGTTCGGAAACATGTGTAGGACGTATTCGGTATATTGGGGTAATGCTATATGACGCTGACAAAGTGAAAGAAGCAGCTTCTGTTGAAGATGAAAAAGATTTATATGAATCTCAGCTTACTGTTTTCCTAGATCCCAATGATCCAGAAGTAGCAGCTGAAGCGAAAAAACAAGGCATTCCTGAAGAATGGATTAAAGCAGCACAAGAGTCACCAATCTATAAAATGATTATCGATTGGAAAATTGCTCTGCCTCTTCATCCAGAGTACCGTACAATGCCAATGGTTTGGTATATCCCACCGCTTAGCCCAATTATGAATATGGTGGAAGGGAAAGGTAGTAACTGGCAAGCAGAAGAGATTTTCCCTGCTATCGATAATATGCGTATCCCAATTCAATATTTAGCGAATCTACTCACTGCAGGAGATGAATCCCACATTCGTCTTACATTGAAAAAAATGGCTGTCATGCGAACGCATATGAGAGCATTGCAAATTAATAAAGAACCAAATGAAGCAGTATTAAAAGAAATTGGTTTAACGAAACAGGATGTAGAAGATATGTATCGTCTTCTTGCTATCGCGAAATATAAAGATCGCTTTGTCATCCCGACATCTCACCGTGAACAAGTTGCTGATCTATATAGTGAACAAGGAAGCTGTGGTTTATCCTTCACAGGTGGGCCAGGGTCTTGCATGACAATTTCTTAAATAAAGGGGGCAGAAAATGATGAAACAAAGTTTACAAACTGCTTTTTCTTGTTCTTCTTTTCTTCTCTCCTATCCGGAACTTGGGTGGGGAGAAGCTTTAACTGAATTACAAGAAGAGATTGAAGCAATTGAACAGGAAGACGTTAAAGCAGCACTTACAGCATTTATAAAACAAGCACTAGATAAAACGAACGATCAATTAATTGATTGTTACGTATATACATTTGATTTTGGTAAAAAGACAAATATGTATTTAACTTATATGAACACAGGTGAACAAAGAGAAAGAGGTATTGAATTATTAGAGTTAAAACAGCATTATAAAAAATCTGGTTTTGAAGTAACAGATAAAGAACTACCTGATTATTTACCGCTTTTGCTTGAGTTTTTTGCAAATGCAAATGAGCAAGATAGTGAGCCAATTATGAGTAAATACAAGGAAAATATACAAGCGTTACACGTTCAGTTGAAAGAAGCAGACAGTATGTATGAACCAATTCTTGCAGCTATTCTCCTCGCTATCGATACATGGGGTGTACAGACAAATTAGAAAGGAGAGTTGTCAAAATGATGGATCAATTTCTATGGGTGTTGTTTCCCTATATCATTTTTGCAATCTTTATCGGTGGACATATTTTCAGATACAACTATGATCAATTTGGATGGACATCAAAATCTAGTGAACTATTAGAGAAGAAAATGCTCCGAATCGGAAGTCTATTATTCCACTTTGGGATCATGTTCGTAATTGGCGGTCATGTGATGGGGATTTTAATTCCAGAGGCTGTATACCGTTCAATAGGTATTTCTGAGCATATGTATCATGTAGTAGCAATTAGTTTCGGGCTTCCGGCGGGTGTTGCTTCTATCATCGGCTTAATTATATTAACGTACCGCCGTGTAACAGTAAAACGCATCATTGCAACGAGTACAACGGGAGATTATATTGCGCTTATTTTATTACTTATCGTTATGTTAGCAGGACTTTCTTCAACATTTTTAAATATCGACTCAAAAGGATTTGATTATCGTACAACGATTGGCCCTTGGTTCCGAAGTCTCTTTATTTTCCAACCGAAAGTTGAATATATGATGGAAGTACCTGTATGGTTTAAAATTCATATTATTGCAGCGATGGGGCTTTTCGCAGTATGGCCATTTACAAGACTTGTACATGTATTTAGTGCCCCAATTAAATATGTAAGCCGCAGCTATGTAATTTACAGAAGACGTATTCCTAATGAATTGAAAAAATAATACTGCTGTAAGCGGATAGGAGCTAGCGGGTAAAACGAAACGAGGTCTAATATGGAAGGCCTCGTTTTTGTTAATATAAGGTAACAGCCGTGTACGTGAAAATTAATAAGTAGCTTAATATGAAAACAGAGTAGCATCTATATAAGATGCTACTCGATGCTACAAACAGAGGCAGAGCAATCTTCACAAGCAATTTCACATTTTAAAAATTGTAAATCATGGATCGTAATCTTTCCTTTATTAATAGAAATCGTACCTTTTTTTTTCAAATCATTTAACATTCGATTTACACTTTCACGCGAAGTTGCACAGAAATTTGCAAGTTCTTGATTCGTTAATGGTAAATCGATGAGAATCCCATTTTCTTTTAACATACCATAACTATTTGTCATACGAATGAGAGTAGAATATAGGGCACCTTTTTTGCCGTGTAATACTAAATCTCGGAACTTCGTTTGCATTCTTCTTAAATGTTCACTAATCCATTTCATAAATTCAAATACAAGTGCGGGTTTTTGGAGTAATGCTTTTTCTAAGGCTTCACGCTTTATAACGCCTACTTCAACATCTTCAAGGCATTTTGAATTTAATAAATACTTCGCATTGTCCGTGAACAATGTTAGTTCTCCAATAATGTCATATTGCGAACAAATACGGAGTGTTAATTCTTGCCCGTCAGCACTTAGTTTACTAATTTGTACTTTTCCTGAGTGGATGATATAGAGATCTGTTGCTTCCATACCTTCTTGAAAAATAAAACTTCCTTTTTTTATCTGCATTTTATATTCAACAGATGCAAGTAATTCTTTTAAATCTTGAGATAATGTCATACTGTTTGCCACAGCGATCACCTTTCTTCTTATAAGCAATACATTTCCTATTTTGAGTGTAAGTATGATGAAAATGCAAGAGCTATTTTTAAAAAAAGTGAAATTTCAATGACCGTAAGGGGAAACAATCTCAAATTTCTAAAAAGCTACTTGTAGTAAGGAATTATATATAACTCTACGTTTTTTTAGTTGGAAAAAGAGAACAAGAAACACAATGGGAAATTTCAATGTGTAAAGAGAATGAGGCTAGAGATGTGAACAAAATTCGAACGGATTTGTGAAGATTTGTTGAATGGGGAAAGTAATGTGAGAAAAGTCACATTGAATATGTAGCTTCTTTTTTATAATAAAGGCAAATAAAAAAATTGAAAACTTACTAAGGATTTGAGTAGAAAAGAAGGGATATAGATGCACGAGAAGATGAGAGATTCTTTAGAACGGCCACTTCAAGATTTACGTATTTCAGTTATTGACCGTTGTAATTTTAGGTGCACATACTGTATGCCAGCTGAAGTGTTCGGACCTGATTATGCTTTTTTACAGGAAGAGTTTTTATTAACATTCGATGAAATAGAAAGATTAGCTAGATTATTTATAAGTATGGGAGTCAATAAAATTAGACTTACTGGTGGAGAACCTTTATTACGTAAAGACTTACCAAAGTTAATTGCAAGGCTTGCAAAGCTAGAAGGTTTAACGGATATTGGTCTCACAACAAACGGTATTCATTTAGCAAAACAAGCAAAGCTATTAAAAGAAGCGGGATTAAAACGTGTAAATATTAGTTTAGATGCGATAGAGGATCATGTCTTCCAAAAAATTAATGGACGAAATGTAAGTACAAAACCTGTATTGAAAGGAATTGAAGCAGCAAAGGCAGCTGGATTAGAAGTAAAGGTAAATATGGTTGTAAAAAGAGGGATGAATGATAGTCAAATTCTTCTTATGGCTCGTTATTTTAAAGAACAAGAAATTCAGCTCCGTTTTATCGAGTTTATGGATGTGGGCAGTACGAACGGATGGAACTTTGAACAAGTTATTACGAAGGAACAATTAATAGAGAAAATTAATCGTGTATATCCGATTGAGCCTGTTACACCTCGTTACTTTGGAGAAGTTGCAAAATTATATCGATATGTAGGGAGCAACGCAGAAGTTGGATTTATTACTTCAGTCTCTGAGTCATTTTGTTCTTCTTGTACGAGAGCTCGTATTTCGGCAGACGGTAAATTTTTCACATGCTTATTTGGAACAAAAGGAACGGATCTACGAACGCTTCTTCGAGAAAATATTTCTGATGCATCACTATTAAAAATTTTACAACATACATGGGAGTTTAGGAAAGATCGGTATTCAGATGAAAGAACGGCTGAAAGTACAAATAAACGTCCAAAAGTTGAAATGTCTTACATTGGTGGATAACGAAAGGAGGATTCCATATGCAGGAGCGTTATTCAAGGCAAGTATTGTTTTCTGGAATTGGTGAAATGGGACAAAGAAAAATAAGAGAAAAACATGTGCTCCTAATCGGTGCGGGTGCACTTGGAGCCGCAAATGCGGAAGTGCTCGTTAGGATGGGAATTGGGAAATTGACAATCGCAGACCGTGATTACGTCGAATGGAGTAATTTACAACGGCAACAGTTATATACAGAAGAAGATGCACAGCAGTGTAAACCAAAAGCAATTGCAGCGGCAGAACATTTAAGAAGGATTAATTCTGAAGTGGAAATTGTACCAGTTGTAACGGATGTCACAATGCAAGAAATGGAAGAGTTAACAAAAGAAGTGGATCTTATTTTAGATGCGACTGACAATTTCGATACGCGCCTACTTATAAATGACATTTCACAAAAAGAAAATATACCTTGGATATACGGTGGTTGCATTGGAGGTTACGGTGTAACGTATACGATTCTTCCAGGGGAAACGCCATGCTTTCGCTGCCTAATGGATCATCCTATGGGCGGTGCAACATGCGAAACAGCAGGAATCATTCAGCCAGCTGTACAAATGGTCGTTGCTCACCAAGTAACAGAAGCTATGAAAATATTGGTGGATGATTTTCAGTCGTTACGAGGGACAATGTTATCATTTGATATTTGGAACAATCAATATCTTTCATTAAAAGTAAATAGGCAGAAAAAAAGTACATGTCCATCTTGTGGAAATTTACGCACGTATCCAAGTTTAACGTTTGAATCACAGATGAAAACAGAAGTGCTATGCGGAAGGAATACGGTTCAAATCCGTCCGGGAGTAAAGGGGATTCTTAATTTAGAAGAAATTCAAAAGCGCTTACAAAAAAGTGTGAATGTCAAAAAAACACCATATTTACTATCGTTTCTAATTGATGACTATAGTTTTGTTTTATTTACAGACGGTAGGGCGTTTATTCATGGGACTAATGATCTGAAAATGGCAAAACGGTTATACGCAAAGTATATAGGGTGAACATAAAGAAAGTTTTTCCCTATCAAAACGAGGTGAAAAAAGAATGTTAGAAAAACGTATACCAATTCCAGTGGCAGAAGCAGTCGCGCGTGTAATGGAGTACGCTCATCGAGGTGAAACTGAAAAGGTTGCACTTATAGAAAGTTATGGACGAATCCTTGGAGAAGATGTTGTTGCAGATCATGATGTTCCGCATTTTGATCGCTCTCCATACGACGGATTTGCGATTCGAGCGGAAGATACAAAAGAAGCAAGTAGCAGTACCCCCATTCAGTTCGAGGTGATTGGTGAAATTGGAGCAGGTTTTGTTTTTACAGAAGAAGTGAAACCATTTCAAGCTGTACGTATTATGACAGGAGCCGCGATTCCAGTGGGGTGTAATGCTGTTGTTATGTTAGAACTAACGGAATCGTTTGAAGAAAACGAAAAGACTTATATGAAATTAAAACGCTCTTTTGCGTCTGGTGATAACATTTCTTTTAAAGGGGAAGATGTAAAACAAAATGCCATCCTTGTGAAAAAAGGAACTCCTATTAACCCTGGAGTAGCGGCGCTTCTTGCTACGTTTGGTTATAGTTCAGTACATGTTGTAAGACAGCCGATTATTGGAATTGTAACGACAGGAAGTGAACTGCTCGAAGTACATGAACAACTGAAACAAGGCAAGATTCGAAATAGTAACTCCTATATGATTGCTGCTCAAGTTGAACGAGCAGGTGGAGTCGTACGGTATTATGGACAATTCGTTGACGATTTAGAGACGTGTTATAACACTGTAAAAAGAGCAATGAAAGAAGTCGATATTTTAATTACAACTGGTGGTGTTTCAGTAGGGGACTATGATTATTTACCTGCTATTTATGAGAGATTACAAGCTAATGTACTTTTCAATAAAATAGCGATGCGACCAGGAAGCGTGACAACTGTAGCTGAGCTAGAAGGAAAACTATTATTTGGTCTATCTGGTAATCCTTCTGCTTGTTATGTCGGATGTGAACTATATGTTCGACCAGTAATTCGAACATACTTGCATAGGAAAGATTCGCATGTATATCGTGCAGAAGCGATTTTACAGAAAGATTTTCCGAAAGCAAACCCATTTACTCGTTTTGTAAGAGGGAGAGTTGAAATTGTAGATGGCCAATTGCAAGTTACACCAGTTGGCTTAGATAAATCAAGTGCAATTTCTTCACTTGCAGAAGCGAATGCATTTATCGTTTTACCGGGCGGAACACGAGGATTTGAAGCAGGAATAGCTGTTTCGGTACTGTTATTAGAATCAAACGTAGGAAGCGAGTGGCCATGGGAAGAACCACCTCGATCGTACAAGTAATAGAAAAATAGATTGATGGCTTCTTCGCGGATTATGATTTATACAAAGATAAGAGGTGCAAGATGACACATACGTATTATGAAGTAATTGATACGCCTATTTCAATTGAAGATGTTACAAGTAAAGTAATTCGACGTGAGTGTGGTGCAGTTACTACTTTTATTGGTACTGTCAGAGAATTTACGAAAGGACGTCGTACACTATATTTAGAGTATGTAGCTTATAAGACAATGGCGGAAAAACAGCTTGCGAAAATTGGTACCGAAGTAGAAGAGAAATGGCCGGGGACATATGTGGCAATTACACATCGCATTGGTACATTGCAAATTTCTGATCTTGCTGTTGTTGTAGCTGTTGCTACACCACATCGGAAAGCGGCCTATGAAGCGAATGAGTATATTATGGAGCGTATAAAACAAATTGTTCCGATTTGGAAGAAAGAGTTTTGGGAAGATGGTGAGTCATGGATAGGTGATCAGTTAGAGAAAACAGCATATGTAAATGGTGAACCTGAACAGGAGATGAGAACATGATTGAAGTACTATTATTTGCACATTTGCAAGAAGAAGTAAGTAAGCCGGCCTTGCAAATAGATTGTGAAAATATTACGGTTGCTGAGCTAAAGGATGTTCTTATAAAGAAATACAACGTAGCAATTTCAAACGAGATTATGGTCGCTATAAATGAAGAATACGCAAATGAGGACGACATCATTCAAACTGGTGATGTAGTAGCAATGATTCCGCCAGTAAGTGGTGGTTGATTCTTTTCAGTCTAATCATGTGAGTACGTGATTAGACTGGAGGGAATTAATATAACTATGCATACATAGGAGGGAACAGGATGAAAAGTCCTAATTTTCAATTAAGTTTACAAACTTCTAATCTAGTTATCGGTTTTATGGTATGGGTCATTTTATCATCATTAATGCCATATATTAAAGCGGATATTCCATTAACTGCGGGAGAAATTTCTATGGTCACAGCAGTACCGGTTATTTTAGGTTCTATTCTTCGCATTCCAATTGGTTATTGGACAAATCGTTTCGGAGCAAGAAAGTTATTCTTTATTAGTTTTATTCTATTATTATTCCCTGTCTTTTATATTAGTGTTGCCAATTCTATGATGGATTTAATTATTGGTGGCTTATTTGTAGGGATTGGTGGGGCTGTATTCTCTGTAGGGGTAACTTCTTTACCGAAATACTTCCCGAAAGAGAGTCACGGTTTTGTAAATGGTATTTATGGTGTAGGTAACGCCGGAACAGCAATTACTTCATTTTTAGCACCTGTCATTGCAACTTCATTTGGCTGGAGAACGACAGTACAGTGTTATTTAGTTTTACTTGCAGCATTTGCACTTATGAACTTTTTATTAGGCGATCGTAAGGAAAAAAAGGTGAATACACCATTAATGGAACAAATAAAAGGTGTATATAAAAATGAAAAACTTTGGTTTCTATGTATCTTTTACTTTTTAACATTTGGATCATTTGTTGCATTTACAGTATATTTACCAAACTTTTTAGTATCTCACTTCGGATTAGAGAAAGTAGATGCAGGTATGCGGACAGCTGGATTCATCGTATTAGCAACAATCATGCGCCCAATTGGTGGTTGGCTTGGTGATAAATTTAATCCATTTAAAATATTAATCTTCGTATTTATCGGTTTAACACTTTCAGGTATTATTTTATCATTAATGCCTAGTATGAACGTGTATACATTTGGTTGCCTACTAGTTGCATTCTGTGCAGGTATTGGAAATGGTACAATCTTTAAGCTTGTTCCAATGTACTTCTCTGAGCAAGCAGGGATTGTAAATGGAGTTGTATCAGCTTTAGGCGGACTAGGAGGGTTCTTCCCACCATTAATTTTAACATTACTATTCCAACTGACAGGCCATTATGCAATTGGGTTTATGGCGTTGTCAGAAGTAGCACTTGCTTGTTTAATCATTACAGTGTGGATGTATAGTCAAGAGAAGCTGTTAGTGATGTTAAAGAATAATTAATAGGGGAAAAAAGAACCGTCCCAAAGTATTCTGGGACGGTTCTTTTAGGAATAGGCTTCGTCATGTTTTATCGTTAAGTCGATATAATTACATTTACTATCACTATCTTAACAAAAGCTTGTTTTCTAAAATAGTGTGGTTTTAAAATGAAAAACAGAAGAGTTATGGAATTTTATGTTAAAATATAGATAACAGGTGTTATTCAATTAAAGGGCAGGTTAGTTGAAGAAATGTTAAATCTCTTCCAAAGGTAGAACTAATTTTTAGAATACAAATATTTAATTTGATCGGGGTGTTTAGATGAAAAAATTATATAAGTCTACTCAAGATAAACAAGTATCAGGTGTATTAGGTGGCTTAAGTGATAAGTATGGAATTGATGTTAGTATCCTTCGAATAGTAACTGCATTGTCAGCCTTTTTTACTAGCGGAATAACAGTGTTAATTTATATAATAGCTGCAATTGTTTTGCCTACAGATAAAGAAATTAAGGGATAAATGTATAAAATCAAAGCTAATTCAACAAACGTCTCTCAAAGAACGTTTGTCCAAAGTTAATTAATATTTTATAGCTAAGAAATAGATTACAATTTGCGAGTACGAGAAAGTCTTTTTATAAGATTAGGAAGGACAGAAGTTAACTCTTGCTTCATACGTTTTGTAAACGATGGATCCTTACCTGAAGTTGAAATAGTGACAACATATTCATCATTTCGGATGACACCAGGTGTGTGAAAGGATGATTCTGTACCATCACTTACAACGTTAACCCACTGGAAATCATGAGCAGCTTGTTTGACCATCATATTGACAGCATAATGATTTGTAGCTGCATAAATAAGATGAGCATCTTTAATATCATCATTCGTAAAAGTTTTTTGCTTCCATGTAATATAAGGAAGTTCCTTCATTTTCTCGCAAATCTCTGGGCTGACAACGGTGACAAAAGCGCCTGTATCCTTTAATCCAGACGCTTTTCGATATGCAATTTTACCTCCGCCAATTATAACGACCACTTTCTTATGTAGATTAAACATAAGAGGGTACATGCTATACATACGCACATTCCTCCATTCGTTCTAATAAAGCTGCCTTCATATATGCATCAAATTGAAGACAGTTGCAAGTCGTAACGTGATCATACTTTTTGGTATGCAACTTAATTTTTTGAAGCAGCAAACCGGTAAAGAGAAGGTACGGCATGACATATACATGGGACGCAGTCGATGTTATAGTCCTGAGCTCAGCAGTAAACGAGGGAGTTCCTTTCGTTAAAAAGGAACAACATACTGGCATACCGAGTTTTCGTCCGGCAGCTGCTCCAATTTGTTGTAATTCATAAATAGGCTGAGGATCACTACTACCTCGTCCTACGAGTAAAACGCTACTACTTTGCATTGGTATAGTTTCACGTATTCTTTTCACTACAAGTTCAACCATATGCGGATGCGTACTAAAAGGTGGCGCAACTGAAAATGTTATATGTGGATATTTCTTTTGCACTTGCTCTATTTCAAAAGGAATATCACGTTTATAATGAGCTGCCGCAAATAATAAAACAGGTACAATCATTATTTCAGTTGCTCCCTCTAGTATCGCTTCTGTAACTGCATCATGAATGGTAGGAGTTGTTAGTTCAAGAAAAGCTATTTTTTGAATTCTTTCGTTACGTTCTTTCATAACAGAGTGAATAAAGTGAATGAATTGTTCGTTACCTTCTTGTAGTCGGCTACCGTGTCCAACATATACAATTCCTTTCATCGTGCCACCATGTCTTTCTTCATAACGATTTCTTGTAATTGATGATCTACGTTATGAAACCCGACTTTATTCGCATAGTGTAAAGTTGGAACATCGGTATATGAGAAGGGAAGAGTAAGAATATCTATAAAGCCAAGGCGTTTTACTTCTGATAGAAACGTATCAATTGAAGCACGTCCTTCAAATACAATGCTATCCCATGAGAATTCAGAAAGCATACGGGAATGAATTTCATCGAAGCGATGATCAATTGTATACTCATGAGTCATCATATAAGATCCAGCACCAATTTTTTCTTGAATGAAAGCAATTCGATTAATATTCCGGCCTAAATAAACAGTTGTATCGGAAGAAAACTGTGCTTGTTTACTTAATAGTCCATATTGCATCAGCTTTTCTTGAGTGGCACCGTTCATATATTGCGGTTCTGCCTGTAAGGAACGAATATCTTTATGATGTTTACTACATGATTGCATCAAGATTTCTACACTCTCAGCTGAACAAAATACAAGGCGATTAACGCTAAAAACTTCATTGACTTGTTCAGAGGTTAATGTGTATTTTTCCTTTTTGAAAGTTGGAATTTGATATATTTCTGCACCGTATTCTTGTAACATTTGTTTTATTGCACTTTCTTTATTTGCTGCGGATGCAAACAAAACTTTCTTGCTGTGTAATGGTTTACGTTCTTTCCAAGCGATTTGGTTACGTAAGGAAACGACATCACCAACAATCGTCATGGAAGGGTTAGAAATATTTTCGGTTTTGACGTTATGAACAATGGTTGCTAGTGTCCCTATGACAACGCGCTGCTTTCCTGTTGTACCCCATTCAATGACTGCTACTGGCGTATCTTCTTTTTTTCCTGCTTGTAGTAAGTTTTCACAGATTGTAGGTAAGTTTTTTATACCCATATAGTAGGCGATTGTGTCGCTGTTGTGGGATGAATTATATTTTCCATGATCGGTTAAAGGACCTTTTGCATGTCCAGTTAGTAAAGTGACGCTATTACTGTAGTTACGGTGGGTGAGGGGGATACCTGCATAGCTACTAGCGGCGATGCTAGATGTAATACCTGGTACAATTTCATACGGAATGTCCGCTGCTGCTAAAGTTTCTGCTTCTTCACCAACACGGCCAAAAATAGATGGATCCCCGCCTTTTAAGCGTACAACGGTTTTTCCTTCTTCCGCAAATTGAAGGAGGTGGGCGTTAATCATTTCTTGTCGCATAGTATGATTTTTCGGCATTTTTCCGCAATAAATAAGTTCGCATGTTTCTTTCGTATAATTAAGAAAGGTAGGATTTAATAAGCGGTCATATAAGACAATATCTGCACGCTTTAAGCAGTCTATCGCTTTTTTTGTAATAAGCCCTTCATCACCTGGTCCTGCACCAACTAAATATACATATCCGTTCATATTCGCACCTCATCTATTTTTATTTAAAAGGAAGCCAGGGGAGGCCTCCTTTTGTCGATTACATGTATAGATAAATATCCCCGTCAATAACTTCTACTTCGTACGTTTGAATACAACCGTCATCAGGTTTTTGAACTTCACCTGTTAGTAATGAAATTTTCCAATCATGTAGTGGGCAAAAGACGAATTCCCCAGATACAATTCCTTCGGCTAATGGACCGTTTTTATGAGGACAACGATTTTCTACAGCTCGAACATCGCCATTTGAGAGACGAAATAGGGCGATAGACATACCTTTCATTTGCACCTCTTTACCAATTTGAATAGGAAGGTCTTCCGCACGCATAATTTTTATTTTTTCTTTCGTTTGTAACATATAGTGCACGCTCCTTATTTTACAGTTTCTACTTCATACATCGCTTTTAGTGACTTCGTTTCAAGTGCTTGTCCCCATGCTTCTGTATATGTGCTACGAGCTGTTTGGAAACGCTCATTTAACATAGTGATCATACTTGTATCTTGTAGTATTTCTTTTATGTGATCGAAGCTTAATCGTTCTGTCCAATAGGCAGTACGTTCACCGTAAATACCAGTTTCACGATAATATTGCATGTAAGCTGTAGCGATGCGAAGAACATCATCTTCAGTAGGAACAATCATTACAAAATCAGCTTCACGTACTTCTGTACCACCATTTCCGCCGATATACAGTTGATATCCATTTTCGACACAAACAACGCCAAAATCTTTCGTAAGTACTTCCGCACAGTTACGTGGACAACCCGTTACACCCATTTTCATTTTATGAGGTGTATCTACCATTTCTAATGATTGTTCAAGTAGCATACCAAGCCCTAATGAATCTTTCGTACCGAAACGACAGAAACGAGAACCAACACATGATTTTACATTACGAAGGGATTTTGAATACGCATATCCAGAAGTCATATTTAAGTCAGCCCATACGTTAGGTAAATCTTGTTTCTTAACACCATATAAACCGATTCGGCTCGCACCTGTAATTTTCACAAGAGGAACATTATATTTTTTTGCGACTTCAGCAATTTTCATTAAATCATCTGCTGTTGTAACTCCGCCGTACATACGTGGAATAACAGAAAATGTACCATCATGCTGGATGTTACCGTTCATTCTTTCATTAACGAAACGGGATGATTTATCATCTGCATATTCTTTCGGAATCGCCATACGTAAATAGTAGTTTAATGCAGGACGACATTTCGAACATCCGTCTTCATGTACAAAACCAAGTACATTTCGTACTTCTTTTGGTGATTTTAAACCTTTCTCATGAATCGCCGCTACGACTTCATCACGTGATAAAGTTGTACATCCACACATACCGGTAGATTGCGTTGAGGCATCAAAAGCATCTCCAAGTGTATGAGATAAAATTTGTTCAACAAGTGGGCGACATTTCCCACAAGACCCTGCAGCTTTCGTGCATCCTTTAACTTCTTCAAAAGTTGTTAAGTCCTGTTCTAAAATTGCATGAACAATTGCACCTTTTGTAACACCGTTACAACCGCAAACAGTGTCATCAGCACTCATAGTAGCAACGTTAAGTTCACTTTCTTCACCAGCTTTGTGAAGAAGGGAAGCGGATGTATATTCTTGTATATCTTCTTCTTTCTTTAACATGCTAAAGAGGCGTGTACCATCAGCAGTATCACCATATAAAACAATACCAACGACTTTATTGTCACGAATCAATACTTTTTTATAGGAACGTTTACATTCATCAAAGATTGATATTGCTTTCGTTTGATCATCTTCATAAATTTGGCCAGCAGAGAATAAATCACAACCTGCAACTTTCAATTGTGTACCAACGATACTACCCACATATCCATCAGTTTGTAAATTCGTTATATGCTTTGCTAATATTGCGCCTTGTTCATAAAGGGGAGCAACAAGTCCATATGCAATACCGTCATGTTCTGCACACTCTCCAACCGCATAAATTGATTCTTCATTTGTTTGCATGTAGTCATTGACTACAATGCCGCGATTTACAATTAAGCCAGCATCTTTTGCTATTTGAGTATTCGGACGTATTCCGACAGCCATGACGATTAAATCACAATTTACAATTTCACCATCTTCAAATTGAATAGCCTCAACATGGTCTGTACCAAGAATCTTCACAGTTTTCTTTTCCATAAGAAACTTCATGCCTTGCGCCTCTAAATCCTCACGCAGTAGGGAAGCAGCTTTGGAATCTAGTTGTTGCTCCATTAAGTTCGGCATTAAATGAACAACATGTACGTCCATTCCTAAGTCAATGAGGCCCCTTGCTGCTTCTAAACCAAGTAATCCACCACCAATGACAACGGCCTTTTTCTTATCTTTAGCGGTATTAATCATAAATTGTGTATCTTCAATTGTTCGAAACCCTGTCACACCGGAAAGGGCGGAACCTTCAATAGGCAATATAAAAGCACTAGAACCTGTTGCGATAATGAGTTTGTCGTATGTAAGAGTACGACTTTTTTCTGTGACAATAACCTTTTCTTCTCGGTCAATACTTTGAACTCTCTCGTTTGTATATAAAGTTATCCCATTTTCTTCGTACCAACTATATTCGTTCATAATGATATCTTTCATATTTGTTTTGCCTTGTAGAACATGAGAGAGCATAATGCGATTGTAGTTTGGATGCGGTTCATCTCCAAAAATAGTAATATTATATAAATCACTATCATGTTTTAATATTTCTTCCATACAGCGTATTCCAGCCATACCATTTCCGATCATAACTAAACGTTTTTTCATATTCATTTCCCCTTTTATGTGAAATGTTGAACAAAGAATTATATTTCTATTATAGAAAATCAAAAAAAGGGGAGATGTGATATTTATCACATTTTTATAATGATTCACAAATTGTTAAAATTCGGATGTATGTGAAGGGGGAAGCGAAAGGATAGACGGATGCTTAATAGTCTGTAGGGGAATGAATAAACTCCCATTGATTAGAAGTTTTACTTAATGAGAGAATATGTTTTTTAGTGGAATTAAAGAAGAGAGGAAGGAGGAATAATCAGTTTGGAATGAAGAATTCTCCATAATAGGCTGTAGTTATTCTTCTGAAAGTTCTTTAAAGAGGAAGACCTCTCGTAAATGTTTTTTAATCATTTTTTCTTTCATAAATACAACTCCTTAATGCTACCTGATATATTCCTTCGATAAATTAAATTATATCAAGCTGTCCAGTGAAACGGTGGGGGAACGTGTGAATAGTTTTTACAAAATGAAAAGCAGGACATGAGTAAAAATGCTCATGTCCTGCGCCGTAATTATGCTTTTGTAATTGCACGCGGAAATAAAATGTTATTTTCCAAATGAATATGCTCAAATAAATCAGATTCAAGAGCTTCAAGGCGCTGGTAAACAAGGCGATAGGTGCCGCAAGCTCCTTCTGGAGGAGTAAAGTCATTGGTCACTTTACGAAGTTCTTTAATAATATTGCCAGCATGGTTATGCTCATTTTCCAGCTCATCTACTACTTTACGTAATTTTACATAGTTTTCATCAGTTGGATTTTGTTCGAATTCTAAAATTAATGGGAAATCTTCCGTTTCTTCTTTAATTAGATGCTGTTCTAATTCAATCTTAAGTTCATGAAATAGCTTATGAATTTGGGCTAAATGAGGCTGACCTACCCCATGAACGCGTAATACTTTCGTCACATATGGACTTAACTGTGGCAACTCTTCATTTAAATAGCGATGATGCTTATTTATAACATAATCAATCAATTCGCGATAAGAAGCATTTTTCCAATCAATTTCCGATTCGTTTAATAGTTTCGTTTTATGATAAAGCGTGTTTAATTTTGTGATTACCTCTGTTGCTGATAAATTTCTTTCATTAATTGCATCAATAAGTGGTCTATTTCCACCACAACAAAAATCTATTCTATATGATTTAAAAAGATCACTAGCTTTCGGAAATTGTGTAACAATTTCACCAACAATAGAAGTTTCAGTAAATGTATGTTCCATATGAATGCCTCCATAGAGTTTAAATTTAATATCTAGATCAAGAATAGCGATAAATTAAAATCAATGTGGTGATTTAAATCACTTATTATGTGTCATTTTTGAGAATAATAAAAGGAGTTTTATTTAAGTAAGAGGAAGCGTAATTCGTCGCAATACTTTACGATAATAAAAAAAGAAGCTTAGTAGAAGCTTCTTTTTTTATTACTATCTTTCACACGCAACTCCATCGCCATCACGATCAAGTTTAGAGCTATATCCTGGTTGGTCTCTATATAATGGAGCTTTCCCAGCATTTTTAACTTCAGTACAATTTTTGAAATATGTATTACTATTGCTTCCAGCAGCCGGTTGTGTTTGAGTTTGCTGTGCTTTTTGTTGTTCCTGTTGTACGCGAGCTTGCTCAGCAGCTTGACGTTGTTGTTCTTCTTGTTGTTTGTGAGCTTGTTCAGCAGCTTGACGTTGTTGCTCTTCTTGTTGTTTGCGAGCTTGCTCAGCAGCTTGACGTTGTTGCTCTTCTTGTTGTTTGCGAGCTTGTTCAGCGGCTTGACGTTGTTGCTCTTCTTGTTGTTTACGGGCCTGTTCTTCAGCTTGACGCTGTTGCTCTTCTTGTTGTTTACGAGCTAGTTCTTCAGCTTGGCGTTTCTCATCTTCTTGCTTACGAGCTAGTTCCTCAGCTTGACGTTTCTCATCTTCTTGTTTACGAGTTTTTTCGTCATCTTCTTTCTTTTCTAATTCCTTTTTCTTTTCGTCATCTTTTTTCTCTTCACTATTAGAAGCGACTTGTTTATTCGTTGCTGTCGTTTTTTCAGAAGAAGGACTTGAAATACCTGATAGCGCAACAAAAATGACAAATAAAACAGCTGTAATTATAAATTGTTTTTTTGCTACACCTGTTTTCTTAATAACAGATAATATTGCAAGAACAAGGAAAAATATAAATAGAATGAAACTTAAAGTAGAAAAAAATTCGACGACTGGGTGTTCAGATTCTGTTGTGCCGGTCACCATTAAGACAATTGAAATCATAAAAAGAATAACAGTTGGACGACCATATTGTTTTGCTTTTCCATTTTTCTTAAAGAATGAAATGATACATAAGATTAAAAGAATGATAGCAATCAAAAATAAAGCTACACCAATATTACTCAAAATAGCCATTTTCATACCTCCATTTGTAAGATTTTCTCTATTGATTATATAGGAACTTATTGGATATTACACGTTTTATATC
>NZ_JBHWYR010000026.1:0-61757 GCF_042728695.1 Bacillus sp. NPDC060175 | reverse complement strand
ATATAAAATATATATTGATTTTTTCTAACAATTCAATATAATGAACAATAACTACAAAATTCGACATCAAGAAGTGATGATGAGGACATGATCAATTTTTTACGATTCTCAGAGAGGGAAGCCTTTGGCTGTGAGCTTCCTAATACGAGAAAATCGATTACCACCTCTGAACTGCAGCAGTGAACGGATACCTAGTAATTGCTTGCCGGCAAAAACCGTTATTTGGACTTGAGAAATTGGTGAAGTGTGTAACTTTACGAATTGAAACAAGGGTGGAACCACGAATACAACACTCGTCCCTTTTTTAGGGAGGAGTGTTTTTTTATTTTATTTTTGCATCACACTAGTATTGGAAGGAGGATACGCAGCATGCATCATGATGAGAAAAACAAAATTGGTTTAACAGTAGCACTTTCTATCGTAGTAGGAACTATTATTGGGTCTGGTGTGTTTATGAAACCAGGGAGCGTATTAGATTACTCAGGGAGTTCTAATATGGCAATCCTTGCTTGGGTAATTGGTGGTCTGTTGACGTTAGCAAGTGGTTTAACAGTAGCCGAAATTGGGGCGCAAATTCCGAAGAATGGTGGGTTGTATACGTATTTAGAAGAGATTTATGGAAGTTTTTGGGGGTATTTATCTGGCTGGATGCAAACGATTGTTTATGGGCCAGCTATTATTGGAACGTTAGGTTTGTACTTTAGTTCTTTAATGATTAATTTTTTCTATTTAGATAAAGTATGGAATTTACCAATCGCAATTGGAACAGTTGTGTTCTTAGGCGTTGTAAATAGTATGGGAACAAAATACGGAGGTATCGTTCAAACGGTTACGACAGTTGGAAAGATGATTCCGATTATATTGATTGTTGTGTTAGGTTTTTGGAAAGGAAACAGTGATATTTTCAACGTAGTTGTGCCAATATCAGAAAATCAAAGTATCGGGATGGCAATTTTAGCAACTTTATTTGCCTATGACGGTTGGATTTTACTCGCTTCTATTGGCGGAGAAATGAAGAATCCAACAAAGTTATTACCGAAGGCAATGACAGTTGGGATTGTAATTGTAACAGCTGCTTACGTATTAATTAACTTAGCGTTATTAAATGTATTACCAGCAGCGAAAATTGTAGACCTTGGAGAAAATGCAACAGCTACAGCTGCGGGCATGTTACTTGGAGAATATGGCGGGAAAATTATTAGTATCGGTATTATCGTTTCTATTTTCGGTTGTTTAAATGGAAAGATTTTAACATTCCCACGTATTCCGATGTCGATGGCAGAGCGTGGACACCTTCCGTTTTCTAAGTTTATTGCAAAAGAAAATTCGAGATTTAAAACACCAGCAAATGCGATTACTGTTGAAATCATTTTAGGAATTATTTTAATGCTTATTAGTGATCCGAATAAGCTATCTGAGATTTCCGTATTCATCATTTATATTTTCTATGTAATGACATTTATCGGTGTCTTCATTTTAAGAAAACGTAACAAGGATAAAGAGCGTGCATATAGTGTACCGTTATTCCCGATTGTACCAATCATTGCGATTTTAGGATCATTATTTGTACTTGGAAGTGCGATTATTAATGATCCGGTAAGTTGCTTCTTATCAATTGGAATTGTATTTACTGGACTTCCGGTGTATTGGTACTTAAATAAGAAGAAAGAAACTGGAGTTTAATGATTGAAGGGCAGGCGTATAATAAGCCTGCCTTTTTTGCTGTAAAAAAATTATACTTGCGTCCACTTTCTCTTTTGGTTACTATAATGGTAGTAACCAAAAGAGAAAGTGTGGGGGAAGACTTGAATTTTCGTGTATATATTTTAGCTATTGCGGCTTTCGTAGTCGGAACGGTTGAGCTAATTATAGGAGGAACGCTTGATTTAGTTGCCAATGATTTAGGAGTATCCATTAGTGCAGCTGGTCAGCTTATTACAATATTTTCAGTAGTATTCGCTCTATCAGGGCCAGTTTTATTAGCATTAACAGGGAAGTTTGAAAGAAAAAAATTGTATGTTATGGCATTATCAATTTTCTTAGTTGGAAATATTGTTTCGGCATTTAGTGTGAATTATGAGATGTTAATGTTTTCAAGGGTAATTTGTGCGGCGAGTGGATCGCTTATTATTGCACTATCTGTAACACTTGCTTCTAGTGTAGTAGAACCGCATTTTCGTGCGCGTGCAATTGGGATCATTTTTATGGGGATTAGCGGATCGCTCGTACTTGGAGTACCGCTCGGTCTTGTACTCGGAAATGCATACGGATGGCGTGCGCCATTTGTATTAATTTCGATATTAACTGTTATGGCGATCGCTTGTATCTCATTGTTCTTAACAAAAGTACCACCGACATCGGTATTATCAATAAGAGAACAAATTGCTACTTTAAAGGATAAAAAAATTGTAAGTGCACAGTTAACATCATTTTTATTTTTAACGGGTCATTTAACGCTATATGCATATTTAACACCGTTTTTAAAAGATGTGATGCATGTTGAAGCAAACTGGATTAGTGTGTTTTACTTTATTTTCGGAATCGCAGCAGTAATTGGCGGCGGGCTTGGAGGCTGGCTTGCTGATAAATGGGGATCGAAGAAAAGTATTATCTCGATTATTATCGTATTTGCATGTGCTATCTTCCTATTGCCACTAATGACATTCTCATTCCCGCTCTTTATCATTATGATGGGCTTATGGAGTATGCTGAGCTGGGCGATTTCACCAGCGCAACAAAATTATTTAATTGAAATTGCACCGGAATCAGCTGGTATTCAGCAAGGGTTAAATAATTCTGCACTTCACTTAGGAATTGCACTTGGTTCAACAGTGGGCGGAGTTGTTATTGAAAAATCATCTGTTATATATAACGCTTGGGTAGGCGGCGGTTTTATTATATTGGCACTGCTTTGTGCGATTTTCTCAATTACGAGAGGACGTTTTAATCAGCTTGTGAAGGAAGAATCTATCGTTTGATAGGTTCTTTTTTATGTGTGAAAAATTGCAGGGGTTAGTAGAAAAATGAAGAAGGTATATATAGCGAGGTGATAGTATATGTATTCGAATTTTTCAATCATTGGTTTTTTATTTACGATCATACCATTCTTTCTTGTAATTTTTCTCTTTAGATGGGTTCGTTTCATCTATCAAAATTCAGAGAAACAAGTAGAGAAAAATGAGAAAATCATTGGGCTGTTGATGGAGATAAAGGAACAAAATGAAAAGGAGTCTAGGTGAAGAGCTAGACTCCTTTTTGCGTTTTAATTACTTAATACCTCAACTTCATCAACAAACTCTTAATTTCCTCATCTTCCATAAAGAGATCATGGTGTTTCTGGGTAATCTTTGCAAGTGCAACGTCATGATAGAAGAATTCCGTAAAGAACTTCACGAAAGGTTGTGACATTGTTTTCATCGCTTGCCATGATTCTTGCTCTACACCAGCAAATAAAATTTCACGATCGTCAACGATGAGTAGTAAATAACGCTCTAATGCGTTAGGTTCTTGAGCTGGGATTAAAAAATGCATGTTTTCTAAGTCTGTTTCCACTTTTCCAACTATGAGGGACTCGACTTGGACGCCTTGTTTTGCTTTTTGTTCTAGTAAAGGAAGATATTCTAAAAGGGTATCATTCCATGCGGAGATGCGTATGGATTCTTTCGCATCTTCTATAAGTTGCCTACTTTGTACTTTAATAGAAGACTGCATTTTTAAACTCCAAACGCGGTCATCTGTAAATGACTTTTTAGAAATATTATTTTCAAGTTCTTGAATATTAGATTGGAATTCTGTCGTTAACTTTTCAATTGCTAGCTTGAGTGGTAATGCTGTATACAATTTTTTCTTTTCAGAAACAGAATCCATTACCATACCTTTATCAATGAGTCGTGCTAACACTTCGTATATTTTTGCTTTTGGAACACCTGAATGTTTAACAATCGTTGTTGCATCTAATGGGTCATTGCTTGATACGACAACTTCATAAGCTTGGCTTTCATATTGTGAGAAACCGAATTTTTGTAGCATAGTTCCCTCCGAACGAATGAGATTATAGTTTAAGGATAATGAACTATTTGTGTTTACACAAGTGTTACGATACTAACTAAGTTGATTGAAATGAGAATAAATTTCAATTTTTTAAACTATATAGATTGAGGTTTTAGATTTATCTATTATACTTAATATAGTGATTAATACAATTGAATTTCATCGAGAAGGGGATGCTTTGGGGAAGATGTTGAGAAGTTTACGTTTAAAAATTGCGGTAGTATTTTCGGTGCTTATTTCTATGATGTTTGTAATATTAGGTACAGCTGTGTATCAATTGCAAAAAGAGAAAGAAACGCACTCCTTAGACCAGTATTCTGAAAATACGATGGATCTTGTGACAGAGCAGTTAACTGCATTTATGCAGCGAATTGAAGAAGATATGGGTCATTATGGAACTCATGATGATATTCAAAACATGCTACAAGATGGGGTTACCCCAGAAGAGGAGAGTTTTATTTTAAAGGAATTTTCAAGGTTTAAAAAGAATCATCCTGATATTTTAGATGTCTACATAGGGACGAAAGATAAAAAAACGTTGAGTGCAAATCTTGCTGATGGAGGAAAAGTACCTGAAGGATATGATCCAACAAGTCGTCCGTGGTATAAAACATCCGAAGCAGATACAAAATCGATTATTTGGGGACAACCACAATATGAAATCGCGACAGGTAAGTTAAGTATTGGAGTTTCAAAAGCCATTGTCGGGCAAGATGGATCTGTATTAGGGGTTGTTGCAATGGATGTATCACTAGGAACGATTCAAAAGCTACTCCATAATATTCAATATAATAATGGCGGAGAAATGTTTATTGTAAATGATAAAGGTATTGCCATTGTATATCCAGATAAAGTAGGGAAAGATGTTTCGAAAGAACCACTTGTAAAAAGTTTAAATAAAGATGAAACGAAATTTGCGGTGACGACATTGGATGGGAAAGATGTAGTAGCCTATAGTCAAGTGTTTGATAAGATGAAATGGAAAATTGGGATTGTATATCCGAAAGAGTCAATTGATAACTTACTCGTAGAAACAAGAAATACAGTTATTATAATGGCATGTATAAGTTTATTAATTGGAATATTAGCTTCATATTTATTCTCAAGAAGATTAGCAAGACCGTTACAATTATTAACGAATCACGTTCAAAAAGTAGCGGAAGGTGATTTAACGTTGCAAATGAAAGTGACAAGTAAAGATGAGGTTGGTACGCTTACGACCCACTTTAATCATATGGTTGAGCAAATGAATGAAATGGTAAGTAAAATTAAAAATAGTGTATCGACAGTGCAACAATCGACTCATAATCTGCATTATTTAACGAGTGAAACTGTAGCAGCTAGTAGAGAAGTTTCAGGTGCCATGGATGATGTGAGCGGAGGAGCTTCTACGCTTGCTAATAGTGTAGATGAAGTTTCAGCACAACTTGAAAATATGGCACAGTCGATGGAACAGATGAATAGTTCCGTTGGTGAAATAAAGGGAGTGACCGGCAAAGCAGAGGAAGCATCTAAACAGGGGCTCAATACGATGCGGAATTTAGTTCGTACGAGAGGACAATCATCTTCTATCGTTGTTCATACGGAAGAAGCATCCGGTAAGTTAGAGCAAAGAGTTGGATCGATTCAAAATGTGGTAGAACTTATAAAAGGTCTTTCGGATCAAACAAATTTACTTGCTTTAAACGCTTCGATTGAAGCAGCACGTGCAGGTGAGCAAGGTAAGGGCTTTGCTGTTGTTGCTGAAGAGGTTCGAAAATTAGCTGAACAATCAAAAGAGGCAACCGGTGAGATTGCAATAATGATTAGCGATGTGCAGTTAGAAGTAAAACGAGTTGTAGAGGTTGTAAGTAAACTGAAAGATATTGCGGATATACAAAATAAAGTTACGACAGAGGCAGAAGATGAATTCCGCACAATCATGTCAGTCGTAAGTACAATTAGTGCTTCAGTAGAGAAGATTGTAGCAGAAGTGCAGAATATAGGTCACGAGCAAGAAGAAATTACAGAAGTTATGCAAACAATTGCTAGCACGAGTCAAGAGAGTGCGGCTGTTTCTGAAGAGGTAAATGCAGCAACTGAGTCACAAGTGAATCATTTAGAAAAAGTAGCTCATACGATGGAAAGTTTGACAGAGAATATGCAGGACTTAGAGAGATTGGTTGAGCAATTTAAAGTAGAAGAAAACAGATTAGTAAAGTGATGAGGATTTAGGTAAAATAGACAATGGATATATAAGAAGCGATTATAGGAGGTAAGTTACTATGGCAATTGTTGACGTATCGATTATTCCAGTAGGAACAGGTAATCCAAGTGTTAGTGAATATGTAGCAGAAGTACAAAAGGTGCTAGAGAAAAATGCTGATCGCGTGAAGTATCAATTAACACCGATGAATACAATTATTGAGGGAGATCTTCCTGTCATTTTAGAAGTCATTCAACAAATGCATGAGGTTCCATATACGAAAGGTGCACAACGTGTTGCAACAACAATTCGTATTGATGATCGCCGTGATAAAGTAAGCACGATGGAGAAGAAATTAAACTCTGTTCGATCAAAATTATAAGAAAAAGCAGCGATCTTCGCTGCTTTTTTCATATAGGAGGAAATAAGATGAGTGAAAAGTTTAACGAGCAATTTGACGGATTACTAGAAAAATACACGGAACTATTACTTGGAGAGAGCAACGAAGAGCGAAAAGAGCAGGTACAGAAATGGGCACTTTATTCTTATATAGCTAAGACGATGCCAGCTTTAGTGAAACATTGGAATGAGACGTATCCAGATGCAAAAGAAGAGATGGTACAGTTAATTACGAATATTAAAAAGCTGAATGATGAGAAGCGAAATGAGAAGTAAGAAGGCTTGAGATAATGTTACCTCAAGTTTTTGTTATTAATATCCTCATATAATTTAGATGAAGTATAAATGGTTTTGTGAGCATGTCGAATATTTTCGGCATGCTCATTTTTCCCCTAGTAAACTCGTTTTTTTGAATGTCGAAAAATATTTTCTTCATATTTACAAACGAGAATATAGGGTTTTAAATGTTTTGATAGTATTTTATAAATTATCTAAATAATTATTTGTATCAAATAATTTTAAACAGTGATATAATTTCGAAGAGGGGTAAAAAACAGATAAATTATAGTCGTAGGGGTGAATTACATGGAACAATTAATGCGAAATTCGTTTCTTTTCTTATCTAAAAATAAAGCGCTAACAAAACTGGCTAAAAAGTACGGTTTACGCTTTGGTGCAGGTCGCTTCGTCGCAGGGGAGACGATTGAATTAGCGACAGCTGCAATTAAAGCATTAAATAAGCAAGGTCTTTGTGTAACAATCGATTATTTAGGTGAATTCGTTGATAACGAAGCGGAAGCAAATGAAATGGCTAGCGAATCGATTGAAGCGATTCGTGCAATTGGAAGAGAAGGTCTTAATTCACAGCTTTCTTTAAAGATGACTTCTATGGGATTAGATATCTCTGACGAAATCGTAATGAATAATATGCGCCGTATTTTAGAAGCTGCAAAAGAAAATGGTGTGTTTATTACAATTGATATGGAAGACTATACGCGCTGCGGAAAAACAATTGATATCTTTAAACAATTAAAATCTGAATACGATAATATTGGTACTGTTATTCAAGCTTACTTGTATCGTACAGAAAAAGATATTGAAGATTTAAACGCTTACAATCCTAATTTACGTCTTGTAAAAGGGGCCTATAAAGAACCTGAAGAAGTAGCGTTCCCGGAAAAGAAAGATGTAGATGATAATTATAAAAAAATTATTAAAATGCACTTATTAAATGGAAATTACACTGCAATTGCTTCACATGACGAAGCGATTATTGAATATACAAAAAAACTTGCCGAAGAACATAACATTCCAAGGGATCAATTTGAATTCCAAATGTTATTTGGTATTCGTACAGAGCGTCAACTTGAGCTAGTAAAAGAAGGCTACAAAATGCGTGTGTACGTACCTTATGGAAACGACTGGTATGGCTATTTCATGCGTCGTCTAGCAGAACGTCCAGCAAACGTTGCGTTCGTATTAAAAGGTATGATCAAAAAATAACCAAGGAGAAAATACTCCTTGGTTATTTTAATTGCTGAAATGCGTAGTTCGCCATTTTCTTCGTATCAGGGTATAGCTGCGTACGAGTAGAAGATAACACGACGTTAATGACGCGTTTACCGTCTTTTTCATCAACTGTTACGACTGTGTATTTTCCGAGTGCCGATAAACCGCTTTTACTTCCAATCGCATATGGATCGTCATATAGTTCTTCTCGTCCATAGTTTGCGATTTTTGGAGAGCGTTCGGAAGTATGTAGAGTTGTATTTACTGAATTCATATATTGTAAAACAATTGGATACTTTAATGCTTCTTTCGTAATAATAGCAATGTCATAAGGTGATACTTTATTTCCAAGTGCATCAGCACCACTTGCGTTTTTGAAAGTCGCATGCTTTGTACCAAGTTCCTTCGCTCTAGCATTCATCATTTTCACAAACTTTTCTTTTGATCCCGCAATATGTTCAGCGATTGACTCAGCGATTGGGTCTGCACTAATGATAAGCATAAGCTTTAATGCTTCATCACGTTTTAACTTTTCACCCGCACGAAGCTTAATCTTTGCACTTTGACTTTCTGTTTTAATCGCATTCTCTGTAACCGTAATTTCTTCATCTTCTTTCACATTCTCTAGTAAGAGAAGAGTTGTCATCATCTTGGCTATACTAGCCGGATAAGAGCGTTCATCTTCACGTTTTCCATACAAAATTTCCCCTGTGTCTGCATCAATTGTAATCCCGTATTGCCCAGTAATGTTAGGTTGATCTGCTCTTACAACTTGTTGCCTATGCGCATAAGAGAAGAAAATCATTCCTGTAAATAGTGTGGCGATCATTACAATCATAATTATTGTTCGTTTCATCGTCGTTCCCTCTTTTGTTTTCCATATGTACAAATAAATTGGGCAGAAAAAGCAGCCATTAATCATTATGCCACGTTCTCTGCCCAAAAATATAGCGTTATTTTTCGCCCATATTATGCTTCTTATATTGTTGGTTATTACCTTGACGCCCTTTTTCAACACCGTGATTATGCGGACCTGCATTTCCAGTTACGCTTGCTGCACTAATTCCAGCTTTTGAAGGGTTTTTCTTAAGTTTTGCCATATATATTCCTCCAGTTTCGTCAGATTATAAAAAGGAAAAGTGCATTTTAGTGAAGAAAATACACATGTATAGCATAGCCAAATGAAAGAAAAATATTTATTTCAGAAAATTTTATCAATAAATATATTGCGAAAATTCAAACTGTATCATATATTTATTAGTAGAGGCTCACTCATTGATTGCGACTTATGTCGAAAAATTGAATGAGCATTCATTCAAGAATAGGGGGAGAAATGGATGTTCCAAATTAAAAAGGCTGCTGTTCTAGGTTCAGGCGTAATGGGTTCAGGGATTGCGGCACACTTAGCTAATATTGGTATTCCGACATTATTGCTTGATATTGTACCACCGGCGCTTACGAAAGAAGAAGAAGCGAAGGGACTTACATTAGAACATAAAAGTGTGAGAAATCGTTTTAGTAATACGGCTGTGCAAAAACTATTAAAGCAAAAACCAGCTCCTCTGACAGTGAAAGGTAATCTAGCACTGATCGAAGCAGGTAACTTAGAAGATGATCTTGAGCGTCTTGCTGATGTAGATTGGATTATTGAAGTAGTAGTTGAAAATTTAGATATAAAGAAGAAACTATTTGAAAAAATAGATACTGTTCGTAAACCAGGCTCAATTGTGAGTTCAAATACATCAGGCATTTCCGTTGAAAAAATGGCAGAAGGTCGTTCAGACGACTTCCAGAAACACTTCTTAGGAACACACTTTTTTAACCCACCACGATATTTAAAACTTCTAGAGGTAATACCGACGAAAGAAACTGATCCACAAGTATTAAGCTTCATGAAACTATTTGGCGAAGACGTTCTTGGAAAAGGCGTTGTTATCGCAAAAGACACACCAAACTTTATTGGAAACCGCATCGGTACGTATGGCTTGCTTGTAACGCTTCAAGAAATGATTAAGCGTGGCTATAGTATTGGAGAAGTTGACTCTGTAACAGGTCCATTAATTGGTCGTCCGAAGAGCGCAACGTTCCGCACATTAGATGTTGTTGGTTTAGATACATTTGTACATGTTGCAAATAACGTATATGAAAATGTACAAGAAGAAGAGCGTGATGTATTTAAAGTACCAGCTTTCATGCATGACATGCTTGATAAAAAATGGCTTGGAAGTAAAACTGGTCAAGGCTTCTTCTTAAAGCAAGGAAAAGAAATTTTAGAATTAAATCCAGAAACGATGGAATACGAAGCGCGCAAAAAATTAAAAGCTGCATCTATCGAGTTAAGTAAGCAAGAAAAAGGATTAGCGAATAAATTGAAAGCGCTTGTATACGCGAAAGATCGTGCAGGAGAGTTACTATGGAACATTATCACACCAACTCTTTTATATTCTGCAAAACTTCATAAAGAAATTGCTGACGATATCGTTGCAATTGACCAAGCGATGAAATGGGGCTTCGGCTGGGAGCAAGGACCATTCGAAATTTGGGATGCAATCGGCGTTGAAAAGTCCGTTCAAAAGATGGAAGAAAACGGCGCAGTTGTTCCTACTTGGGTGAAAGAAATGGTAGAGAAAGGTTTTGCTACTTTCTATAAACATGATAATGGCGATAGCTACTATTATGATAATGGCGAATATAAGCGAATCGAACGTAACAAAAAGGCAATTTCTCTTAAGCAGTTAAAAGCAAAAAACGGTGTGTTAAAGAAAAATAGCGGAGCGAGCTTAATTGATTTAGGCGACGGCATCCTTTGCTTAGAATTCCATTCGAAGAGCAATGCAATCGGTATGGATATTACACAAATGATTAACTACGCTGTTGATGAAGTAGAAAAGAATTATAAAGGTCTTGTTATCGGAAACCAATCGAAGAACTTCTGCGTTGGTGCGAACCTTGCAATGATCTTAATGGAAGCACAAGACGACAACTACTTTGAAATTGAGTGGGTTGTGAAAAACTTCCAAGATGCAATGACGAAAATTAAGTACTCTTCTAAGCCAGTTGTAGCAGCGCCATATGGTATGACGCTTGGCGGCGGTACAGAAGTTTGTTTACCAGCAGCGAGCATTCAAGCTTCTAGCGAAACATATATGGGCTTAGTAGAAGTAGGTGTTGGCTTAATCCCTGGCGGAGGCGGTAACAAAGAGTTATACATTAAACACTTAAACAAAATGGCAAACGGTGTAGAGTTTGATCTGCAAAAAGTTGCGAACAAAGTATTTGAATCCGTAGCGATGGCGAAAGTTTCAACATCAGCACAAGAAGCGGTCTCTAACAACTTCTTAGGCGATAAAGACGGTATTAGTGTGAATGGTGATCACTTACTATATGATGCGAAACAAAAAGCACTTTCGTTATATGAAGCTGGCTATAAAGCGCCGATCCGTAAAAAGATACCAGTTGTTGGTGAAACAGGCTATGCAACGCTTGTACTTGGTGTAGAAGCAATGCATTTATCTGGTTACATTTCTGAATATGATCTTCACATTGCGAAGAAACTTGCATATGTCATTGCGGGCGGAAAAGTACCGTACGGAACAGAAGTTGATGAGCAATATTTATTAGATGTAGAACGTGAAGCATTTATTAGCTTAGTAAGTGAGATGAAATCACAAGCAAGAATGCAGCACATGCTTGTAAAAGGGAAGCCATTACGTAACTAATAACGAGGGGAGATATCGTTCATGAGAGAAGCTGTCATTGTTGCGGGAGCAAGAACACCAATTGGAAAAGCAAAGAGGGGTTCATTAAAAACAGTTCGTCCGGATGATTTAGGGGCATTAGTAGTAAAAGAAACGTTAAAGCGTGCGAATTATGAAGGACCAATTGATGATTTAATTTTCGGTTGTGCGATGCCAGAAGCAGAACAAGGTTTAAATATGGCTCGTAATATCGGCGGGCTAGCAGGACTTTCTTACGATGTTCCAGCTATTACAATTAACCGTTACTGTTCTTCAGGTTTACAAAGTATCGCTTACGGAGCAGAGCGCATTATGCTAGGTCACTCTGAAGCTGTATTATCAGGCGGAGCGGAATCAATGAGTTTAGTTCCAATGATGGGGCACGTTGTTCGTCCGAATAGTCGCCTTGTAGAAGCAGCTCCAGAATATTATATGGGTATGGGACATACAGCAGAGCAAGTTGCTGTGAAATATGGAATTTCTCGTGAAGAGCAAGATGCTTTTGCGGTAAGAAGTCACCAGCGCGCAGCAAAAGCGTTAGCTGAAGGGAACTTTGCGGATGAAACAGTAGCTGTAGATGTAATGTTACGCACTGTTGGAGCAAACAACAAACTGCAAGAGGAAACACGTATTTTCGCACAAGATGAAGGTGTAAGAGCGGAGACGACGCTAGACATTTTAGGTAAATTACGTCCAGCATTTAACGTTCGCGGTTCTGTAACGGCTGGTAACTCTTCACAAATGAGTGATGGAGCAGCATCTGTACTATTAATGGATCGTGAAAAAGCAGTGAGCGATGGCATGAAGCCACTTGCGAAATTCCGTTCATTTGCAGTAGCTGGTGTACCACCAGAAATAATGGGTATCGGTCCAATTGCTGCAATTCCGAAAGCGTTAAAACTAGCGGGATTAGAACTATCTGATATCGGCTTATTCGAGCTAAATGAGGCGTTCGCTTCTCAATCGATTCAAGTTATTCGTGAACTAGGATTAGATGAAGAAAAAGTAAATGTAAACGGCGGTGCAATCGCACTTGGACATCCACTTGGCTGTACAGGAGCAAAACTAACACTATCCCTTATTCACGAAATGAAACGCCGCAACCAACAATTCGGTATCGTAACAATGTGTATCGGCGGCGGAATGGGAGCAGCGGGAGTATTTGAATTACTATAAAAAAAGTGGAAGCGGCTCGCTCAGAATGTGAGGGGGATGGAGCTTCAGACGAAGAGGCGCATTTTGCCTCGTAGGAAGAAGTGAAGCCACCGAACATTTTAGCCGCTGGAACTGGATTATATAAAAAGTGCAGGTGGCTTGCTCAGAACAGGAGGGCGTTGGAAGCCCTGACGAAGAGGCGCTTTTTGCCTCAAAGGAAGGGGTGAAACGACCGACTGTTTTAGGCACCGGAACTGGATTGTAAAAAAGTGGAAGCGGCTCACCCAGAACAAGAGGACGCTAAAGCAAAGAATGGAAGCAACAAAGGTTTATAAAAAAATGAGAGCCAGCTTCTTTCAAAATGAGAAAAGCGGCTTATGAAAATATAAAGGAGGAAATTTTCATGGAAAAAACAGTAGGAAGTGCGGTTAAAGGCGGTAGCTTTTTAGTAGAGGAAATTACAATTGATCAAGTGTTTACGCCAGAAGATTTTTCATCTGAGCATAAAATGATTGCAAAAACGACAGAGGACTTTATCGTAAATGAAGTTCTTCCAGAGCTTGAATATTTAGAGCAACATGAGTTTGATCGTTCTGTGCGTCTTTTAAAAGAAGCTGGTGAACTTGGTTTACTAGGCGCTGACGTACCAGAAGAGTACGGCGGAATTGGTCTTGATAAAGTAAGCTCAGCGTTAATCGCAGAGAAATTCTCTCGCGCTGGTGGTTTTGCTATCACTCACGGTGCTCACGTTGGAATCGGATCGTTACCAATCGTGTTATTCGGTAACGAAGAGCAAAAGAAAAAATATTTACCACTACTTGCAACTGGTGAAAAATTAGCTGCATATGCATTAACTGAGCCAGGTTCAGGATCTGATGCATTAGGTGCAAAAACAACTGCACGTTTAAATGCAGAAGGTACACATTACGTATTAAACGGTGAAAAACAATGGATTACAAACTCCGCATTCGCTGACGTATTTATCGTATACGCAAAAATAGATGGCGAGCACTTCTCAGCATTTATCGTAGAGAAAGAATACGCTGGTGTATCTACAAGCCCAGAAGAAAAGAAAATGGGTATTAAATGTTCTTCAACTCGTACGTTAATTTTAGAGGATGCATTAGTACCGAAAGAAAATCTACTTGGTGAAATTGGTAAAGGCCATATTATCGCGTTCAACATTTTAAATATCGGCCGTTATAAATTAGGAGTTGGTACAGTTGGATCTGCGAAACGTGCAGTAGAAATTTCAGCACAATATGCAAATCAACGTCAACAGTTCAAACAACCAATCGCTCGCTTCCCATTAATTCAAGAGAAACTTGCGAATATGGCAGCAAAAACATATGCAGCTGAAAGCTCTGTATATCGTACAGTAGGTTTATTCGAAAGCCGCATGAGCACATTATCTGAAGAAGAAGTAAAAGATGGTAAAGCAGTAGCAGCTTCTATCGCTGAATATGCAATCGAGTGCTCTTTAAACAAAGTATTCGGTTCTGAAGTATTAGACTATACAGTAGATGAAGGTGTTCAAATTCACGGTGGTTACGGATTTATGGCAGAATACGAGATTGAAAGAATGTACCGCGATTCTCGTATTAACCGTATTTTCGAAGGAACGAACGAAATTAACCGCCTAATCGTACCAGGTACGTTCTTACGTAAAGCGATGAAAGGTGAATTACCATTACTACAAAAAGCGCAAAAATTACAAGAAGAGTTAATGATGATGATGCCAGAAGAAGTAGGCGATGAGCCATTAGCACTTCAAAAATATTTAGTAAGTAACGCTAAGAAAATCGGCTTAATGGTAGCTGGATTAGCGGCTCAAAAATACGGTAAAGCATTAGATAAAGAGCAAGAAATTCTTGTGAATATCGCTGACATCGTAAGCAATCTTTACGCAATGGAATCAGCTCTTCTTCGTACAGAAAAAGCAATTAAAACAACTGGTCTTGAAAAGAATAAACAAAAAGTGTTATACACTGAAGTATTCTGCCAAGAAGCATTCAACGAAATCGAAGCAGATGCGAAAGAAACACTTATCGCAGTTGAAAATGGCGACATGCTGCGCATGATGTTATCATCATTACGTAAATTAACTCGCCACACACCACTTAACGTAATTCCGAAGAAACGTGAAATTGCTGCGAAAATTTTAGAAGATGAGCGTTACACAGTTTAATATCTTTAAAGAACAGTAGTCGTTTATACGACTACTGTTCTTTTTTTTTGCAAAAATGAAATTTTTAGTGACATGAAACTAATGCCATTAGTATAATAAAACTAATAGCATTAGTTTTATTCGGAAAGGGAGCTGGAAATATGAGAGTGATACATGAAAAAACGGTATATCAATTGTCATTTTTGCCAAGAGTGTTTCCTGTGAATTGTTACTTTGTCGAGGAAGAAGATGGTTTAACTTTAATTGATGCGGCTTTGCCATATAGCGCAAAAGGAATTTTACAGGCGGCTGAGAAAATAGGGAAACCAATTACTAAGATTGTATTAACACATGCGCATGATGATCATATTGGTGCATTAGACGCATTAAAGGAAGTGCTTCCTAATGTTCCAGTCTATATTTCTAAGCGGGACGCAAAGCTTTTAGAAGGAGATACGACGTTACAAAAGGATGAACCGAATATACCAATAAAAGGCGGTGTACCTAAAAAGGTAAAAACAGTACCTGATGTTTTATTGGAGGATGGCGACCGAGTTGGATCGCTTCTTGCGATTATGACACCGGGACATACGCCAGGTTCCATGTCGTTTCTTGATGTACGAAATAAAGCTCTAATTGTCGGGGATGCCTTCCAAACAAGAGGAGGTATGGCTGTTTCGGGACAAATGAAATTTTGGTTTCCGTTTCCTGCAATGGCAACGTGGAGCAAAGAAATATCATTACAAAGTGCAGAGAAGCTAAGCGAATATGAGCCTTCCTTGCTTGCGGCAGGACATGGGAAAATGATAAAGGATCCAAGCACTGTCATAAAACTTGCTATTAAGGAAGCTAAGCGGAATATAGAAAGTAGGAAAGAGGGTTAATTTATGTCACCGAGAATCGGACTTACATTACAGAAAATCGTAGAAACAGCGGCAGAACTTGCAGATACAAATGGAATACAAGAAGTAACGTTAGCTTCATTAGCACAAAGGTTAGGGGTACGTTCGCCCTCGCTATATAATCATGTGAAAGGTTTACAAGATGTACGGAAAAATCTTGGTATTTACGGAATAAAACAGTTGCATAACAGACTGGAAGAAACGGCCGAGGGTAAACGTATGGATGAAGCAATTCATGCATTAGGAGAAGCGTACGTAGCATTCGTCCGAAAACATCCTGGGTTGTATGAAGCAACCTTTTCACGAGATGAAGAAGTAAGAAAAGCAGGTGACGGAATTGTAAAGCTTTGTCTTCAGGTTTTACAACAGTACGGCTTAGAAGGAGAGAATGCACTTCATGCGACACGTGGATTCAGAAGTATTTGTCATGGATTTGCGTCGATTGAACAGCAAGGTGGATTTGGTTTGCCGCTAGATTTAGATACAAGTTTACATGTTTTATTGGAAACGTTTATTAAAGGATTACATGTAATGAGAGATTGAATAAGAGGAAACCTTAGAAGTGATTCTAAGGTTTTTTAGTGCATATAATCCCAAAAGAACCAAATACTAATGACGAATGAACAAAGAAAGGTAGGAGTATTCTATGCAAAATTTAACAGAGCTTGAAAATGAGAAGGAGCCCCTACTGATTTAGAGGCTCTTTCTTGCTAAATAATATTATTTAGCAGGCTTTAGAAAAATATATATTGCTAAGAAAAAATTAAAAAACGTAAATACGAAAGGGTCGTGGCTTGACTCAGAATCATAAGCTTCTTGGCTTTTTGTAAGAAAATCGTGGATTTTCATAGTCATTGCTCCTTTGTTATGTAGAGTTTATAAAAGGTAGTTTTTTTTAAAAAACTACCGCTTACTAATTGAGTTGCATTAATAAATAATAAGAAAAATGTAGTGTTACGATTTTTATAGTTGTTAAGTGCAATGAACAAAAGATAAATGAGAAATAACATATGCAAAGGTATAGAAGTGAATAGTGGTTTTAAAGTTAATACATCGATTAAAAGTTTTACATATAAGATTGCATAAACGATAAAGAAGATAACTTTAAATTTACTTTGCATAAGTACATCTTCTTAATATGATTTGTGTGTTAATTATGTAGTTATCATAAGGGGATATTTTTAAAAATTGTATTTTTCTGTAATTATAACATTTTTCTGTTTTTATAAATAGATGTGTTTGGTTTTAGTATGGAGGAAATTTTAGAAAGTTTTTAATGAATATGATTTGAAAAGAATCAAATAATAAATGGTGAATGAAAGAAGAAAGGTAGGAGTATTCTATGCAAAATTTAACAGAGCTTGAAGTAGAAAACTTACGTCATTTGATTGGTGGACATGCGACGATTATTAACAAATTGGACCAGTATGCACAGGCTTGTACAGATCCACAGCTAAAGCAAATGCTACAAAAGGATGCGCAAGATGCACGAAATACGAAACAGCAATTAATGACTTTTTTAGGATAGGAGGAAGAGAGAAATGAATGAAAAAGATATGGTAAACGATTATTTAGCAGGGTTAAATTCAAGTTTAACAAGTTATGCAAATTATATTTCTCAGTCTGATAATGAACAGTTACATCAAACGTTAATTCAAATTCGTAATCAAGATGAATCTCGTCAACGTAATATGTATGAATACGCAAAGCAAAAAAGTTATTATAAGCCGGCAGCGCCTGCTAATCCAATGATTGTACAACAATTAAAAAGTCAATTAAGTGCGGAATAGCGCGATGAATGAAACGAGCGAATGGATTCGCTCGTTTTTATTTGGTATATGTCAATAAATACATAATAAATATTTTTCCAGTTGTAACAAATATGACAAGAATTGAATATAACAATTCACAAAAAGGACAAAAACTTTGCTCAACATTTCACAAAGTATCCATGGTTTCTATCGTGAGAACCTCTATAATTAGGAGTGTAAAGAACAAAAGAAATAGACTACATAATCAATTGGGAGAGATTGCTATGAATAGAAACACAAGAAAAATTGCAATTATCGGTACTGGATTAGTTGGATCAAGCTGTGCGTATTCCATTGTAAACCAAGGGATTTGCGAAGAGCTATTGTTAATTGATATAAATCATGAACGTGCAGTTGGAGAAGCGATGGATTTATCGCACTGCATTAACTTTACAAATACAAGAACAAAAGTATATGCAGGAAGTTATGAAGACTGCAAAGATATGGACATTGTTATTATTACAGCAGGACCAGCGCCGAAGCCTGGGCAAAGTCGTTTAGACACTTTAGGAGCAAGCGCTAAGATTATGGAAAGCATTGTTGGCGGCGTAATGGAAAGTGGATTTGATGGCATTTTCTTACTCGCATCGAACCCAGTTGACATTATTACATATCAAGTGTGGAAATTATCTGGTTTGCCAAGACATCGTGTACTTGGTACTGGTACATCACTAGATTCTTCTCGCTTAAGAACAATTTTATCTGAAATGTTACATGTAGACCCTCGTAGTATTCATGGGTATTCATTAGGAGAACATGGTGATTCTCAAATGGTTGCTTGGTCTCATGTAACTGTTGGTGGAAAACCAATTCTGCAAATTTTAGAGGAACAAAAAGAACGCTTAGGTGAAATAGATTTAGATGAAATTGTTGAGAAGACTGCAAAAGCTGGATGGGAAATTTATAAGCGCAAAGGAACTACTTATTACGGAATTGGAAATTCTTTAGCTTATATTGCGCGCTCAATTTTCAATGATGATCACCGTGTTATCGCTGTTTCAGCTATTTTAGATGGTGAATATGGCGAATACGATATTTGTACAGGAGTACCGGCAATTATTACTAGAGACGGTATAAGAGAAGTGGTAGAACTGAACTTATTAGAAGATGAAGAAAGCCGCTTTGCAAAATCAAACGATGTTTTACGCGATTATATGAAAACAGTTGGTTACTAACTTATAGGAGAAGGTGAAACAAATGAAGGAATATATAATGTCTCGTGTGTTTAAAGCTTCTGCCGGAATCGCACAGGGTATTTTCGTATCCCTCGGAATTGGTTTACTGATCGAAAATATAGGAAGAATTGTTGATATCCCATTACTTATTACAATCGGAGTTGTTGCAAAATCACTTATGGCACCAGCAATTGGAGCCGGAATTGCTTTTATGCTCGGTGCAAACGGGCTCGTAATTTTCTCAGCGATGGTAGCTGGAGCAATTGGAGCTGGCTCAATTTCAATTACTGAAGCTGGTCTCATCATTAAAACAGGTGAACCGATCGGTGCATTATTAACAGCGACTTTAGCAGTTTATATTGGTAAACGATTAAGTGGAAAAACTGCTTTAGATATGATGCTCGTTCCATTTGCAGCAATATTAGGTTCTGGTTTAGTCGGTATTTGGTTAGCTCAAAATATTAGCCCAGTTTTAAATACAGTTGGAGCATTCATTAAAGATAGTTCAGCTGGTAGCCCATTTATTGCTTCTGTCGTGATTGCTGTAGTTTGGGGACTATTACTTATCTCACCGGCCTCATCAGCTGCTTTAGCGATAGCACTTAGCTTAGATGGTGTTGCGGGAGGTGCAGCACTTGCAGGATGTGTTGCTCAGTTTATCGGATTCTCTGTTATTTCAGCGAAAGAGAATAATTTAGGTGGCATATTAGCTCAGGCACTTTGTACTCCAAAAGTACAGTTGCCGAACATTACTAAAAATCCAATGATTCTCGTCCCAACTGTCGTCGCCAGTGCTATAGTGGGCCCAGTATCAGCATTAATTTTCCAACTGGAAGCAGGAAAAGAAATTGCAGGTCTTGGATTAAGCTCTCTTATCGCACCAATTAATTTAATTTCCAGCCAAGGGTGGGAGGTTGTCCCAGCGATGATAATCACTTATATCATCATCCCAGTAGCGGTTTCTTATATACTTTATATTGCTCTTAAAAAAGCAGGTCGTATTCATTCTGGTGATATGACTGTACCGCAATCTTAATTTGAAAATCTCCTTAATATAGAAAAAAGCAGACTGAAGAAGCCACAGTCTGCTTTTTTACATTTTGTGATTTTGTTTTACTGGAACTGTTACTGTTTCTTTTGCTAATAATAGTTGAACACCGAAGTATAGTACGCTTGCAAGCGTCATTCCAGAAATGGCGTCTACAAATGCATGCTGCTTCGTAAATAGCGTTGATAAAATGATAAGTGTACCGAAGAAAGTAAGGATGTAATATTCCAAAGCATGCTGTTCTCTACGCTTAAAGGCAGCTAACATAATTACAAATGTCGTAAGGACATGAATGCTTGGGAAACAGTTTACTGGATGATCAATACTATAAATATAGCGGACTAGTTCGGAAAATACATCTGTTCCAACGACGGTTGGGCGTGGTACAGTTGTCTGCCAAAAAAAATAAATCGAAAAACAAGCAAGTTTTCCAAGAATTACACTACTTAAAGTGACATAATATTGCTTTCGATCAGCAAAACAGTAATAAATAAGTGCACCGTATAAGTATGGAAACCAAAGTAAGTAAGGAATAATAAACGCTTTCACAAATGGAATCCAGTCATCTACTACAGTTGTGACATCTACTGCGTGAACAGTAGATTTATTTAATACATCGTAAAGGGGACTTACGAGTACGAGTAGAAGTATATAACTTAACGGAAGAAGGGATGAAAGTTTAAATTTCTTCATGATAATCTCCTATGTTTTAGTAATGTAAATAAATTCAATTGATTATAATATAGAAAATCCAATTGGGCTATCGATTTTACTTACATTTTCTTGAATTCACCTTACATTTTTGTCACTTGACTTAAAAGAGGGGGAGGGTGCTATATGAAGCGTGTATCTTATTTCTTAGTTTTTATATTGTTATGCCTAGTGAGTACTGGATGTGCAAAGGATAATGAAGGAGATACATTAGAATATAACGGGAGAGCGCTCGTAATTGGAGTTGTTGGTGAAAAGCCGAAAGATACGTTTAGAAATATAAAGTTTGAAAAAGTGAAGTTAGAGGAACTGACAAAGAAATCTAAGGAAGTAGATGGTTTTTTAATAATGAAAGAGTACTTTCAAGAAGCCTCAACAGAGCAGTATAAAGAGTTATTTTCATCGTTAAAGAAACCGGTGTTTTTTATAGGTTTACAAGATAAATCATATTCAATTTTTATTACAAAAGATATGGAGTATAACAGCGCACGAAAAGATGTAAATGCTATGTATACGCAAGGTTTTGCGAATATCGGAAGTGGCGAAGGGCAACAATGGGGAATTGGTTTATCAAATGGTGGAAATACAGAAGGAAGTATTCATAATATGTATATCGTAGTATTTCAAACAATTGCGGATTATTTGAATAGATCGTGAGAAGCCTTTATATAGAAGGCTTCTTATTTTTATGTAAGGTATACGTTTGGTAAGGATGGAAGTATTAATTTGAAAGAATAAGGAATTAATCAAACGTTTGTTGAAGATATATGTTCGGTATGAAAGAATCTACGTATTCCAAAGGCTGAGGTAGAAAAATATGAAATTAAACAAACGTTTGTTTAAGGTGTATGTTCGGTAAGAAAGAAGCGATGTAACTCAAAGGAAAAGAAGAAAAATATGAAATTAAACAAACGTTTGTTTAAGGTATATGTTCGGTATGAAAGAATCTACGTATTCCAAAGGCTGAGGTAGAAAAATAGGAAATTAATCAAACGTTTGTTTAAGAGATATGTTCGGCGTGGGATCAGAAAAAAGTTTTAAAAAAATTATATATTTAATTTTTCTTAATAAATGGCGGAAAAATAAGAAAAATTAGCAGGATTATTAAAAATTATCACGAAATAAGTAAAAGTTTAGCGAATAATCGTTTGAAATAATAAAATGTTTTCTATATGATAAAGGTAAAGGTTAGTAAAAAAGTAGGTGAATTTATGACAGTAACATTTTATTCATATCCAAAGTGTGGCACATGTCAAAAAGCAAAGAAATGGTTTGAGGCAAACGATGTAGCATATGAGATGATTCATATTGTTGAAAATCCACCGTCAAAAGAAGATTTACGTAATTTACATGAGAAAAGTGAATTACCATTAAAAAAATTCTTTAATACAAGTGGAATGCGTTACCGCGAACTTGGTTTAAAAGATAAGTTAAAGGATGCAAGCGAAGACGAAATGTACGAGCTTTTAGCATCTGATGGCATGTTAATTAAACGTCCAATTGTAACAGATGGAACGAGTGTAACACTTGGTTTTAACGAAGAGCAGTTTGAAAGTGTGTGGAAAAAGTACCAATAAGGTATTTTTACATAATTAATACATTCACTGGAGGTACAGTCATGAGCATTCCAAATAATTTACGTTACTCTGAAGAACACGAATGGGTAAAAACAGAAGGTAATGCGGTTGTTATCGGTATTACTCATTTTGCGCAAGGTGAGTTAGGCGATATCGTATTCGTTGAACTTCCTGAAGTAGGTGCAACAATCCAAGCTGACGAGCCATTCGGAAGCGTAGAATCTGTTAAAACAGTTTCTGAATTATACGCACCTGTAAGTGGTAAAGTTGTAGCAGTAAACGAAGAATTAAGTGACCAACCAGAACTAGTTAACGAATCTCCATACGAGGGTGCATGGATGGTTAAAATTGAACTTTCTGATGCAAGCCAAGTTGAGAAGTTATTAACTGCAGAAAAATATGCAGAAATGACAAACCAAGACTAATTATAGTCGAAGAAAAAGGACAGCCTTTGTGCTGTCCTTTTTTATTTTGTGTACATAACGAATTTAAAAACATATATATTAATTATCATGTAGGAGAACGTTTTTCATTGAGGATTTATGCCGATTTAGCCACCTCCTAGCCCTTCATGTCTAAGAACCTTCCGTACGAGAAGACAAAAGGCCTCTTCTGTACGAAAGAACCTTAGCCAACAGGGCTAAACAGTCGGTTCCGCTTTTCGTTATGATCCAGCTCCAGCGGCTAGATTGTTCGGTGGCTTCGCGTCTTCCTACGAGGCAAAAAGCGCCTCTATGTCAGAAGCTCCATCCCCCTCACAATCTGAGCGAGCCGCTTGCGCTTTTCTTTGTCCAGCTCCAGCGGCTAGAACAGTCGGTCATTTCACTCCTTCACTTGAGGCAAAAGGCGCCTCTAGTTCAGGAGTTCCAATGCCCTCCTGTTCTGAGCGAGCCGCTTGTGCTTTTCTTTTGTAAAAATAAACAGGAAACAACATGAAAATAACGAATATACTATATACTAAGTTAAAGGTTGTATAGTATATGGTGATCGGGTGATGACATATGATTTATGTGGAAAAAGTCATTATTGTAGAAGGTAAATCGGATAGAAGAAAGATTGAATCTATTATTCGTGAACCAGTGGAAATTGTTTGTACAAATGGTACAATTGGTTTGTCGAAAATGGATGAGCTCATTGATCAATTTTTTGATAAGGACGTATATGTGCTAGTGGATGCTGATGATGCAGGAGAAAAGTTAAGGAAACAATTCCGAAAAGAATTTCCGCAAGCAGAGCATATTTATATTGATCGCTCGTATCGCGAGGTGGCGACTGCACCTTCTTCACATTTAGCAAATGTATTATGGGGAGCTGACATTGACGTTTATACAGAATATTTACGGTAAGGAATGATAGAAGTGATTGATTTGACAGGTGCCGAAGCTACAGATTTAATAGGAAATGAAGAAAAAACAGTGTTATATGTGTATACACCAATGTGTGGAACATGCCAGTTAGCAAAGAAGATGTTAACGGTCGTCGAGATGACGATTGAAGATTTGAAAATTGGGATGTTAGATTTAAATTATGCCCCGCATTTAGCGAAAGAGTATGGGATAGAAAGTGTACCGTGTTTACTTGTTTTTGAAAATGGGACACTGATGAAGAAAATATATGCATTTCATTCGGTTGAATATTTATATACGGAATTAAAGTAGGCGGCAAAGTTTTTGCCGCCTCGACATATTTCTTGGGAAATATGTCGATATGCGTGATAGATACAGTATTTGTCGAGCGAAAGTAACAGGATTGCTCTTTAATAAGAGGGAATGGTATGTAATAGAAAGTGATATGAGGGATGTGATTTAGGATGGAATTATATTCTTTGCTTCAATCATTTGTAAATTACGCTAATGGTCAATATCATTTAGAACCGCTTTTAAGGCAAGGAGAAAGAACTGTTAATTTTCGTTTTGGAGATGAATGCTGTTCGTTACAAATTTCAAGAGATTATATAGAACTTTTGAAAGAGGCGAGAGGAACGGAACAAATCGTTTGTTTAAAGGAAGAGGATGTACAAAAATTAGTGACTGGAAATATGAGGTTGCAAACGTTAATGAGTGATGGACGGGTACAATATTCTGGAACGTATCGAACGATGTTATTAGTCGAATCGATGTTTCATATATGTAAACCGATGTCAGTCGGAGCTTAAAATTCTGAAGTTTCTTTTTTTGCGAAAATTTCTGTTGACAGAGCGTGATGATATTGATACAATTCAATTCATAAAATATAGACAATTTCATAAATTTTAAATCAGACGAAAATTTAATCTGATTTCTCTTATTAAGAGAGGTGGAGGGACTGTGCCCTGTGAAGCCCGGCAACCGTCAACTTATGTTGAAATGGTGCCAATTCCTGCAAAGCAAATGCTTTGAGAGATGAGAGAGAGGGATAATGTTGTTATATACGCATATAAACCTTTCTGCTTCTCTAGAAGCGGAAAGGTTTTTTGTTGTTTGAATGCGGAGGACATTCAAATAATAAGAGGAGCTATACCGATGGACTACACGCATCAAAAATAAAAAAATTGCGGAGTCTATCCAAAACTTTTAAGAAATCCAGCTCCAGCGGCTAGAATGTTCGATGGCTTCGCTTCTTCCTATGAGGCAAAAAGCGCCTCTACGTCAGAAGCTCCATCCACTTCACATTCTAAACGAGCCGCTTGCGCTTTTTATCAAATCTAGCTCCAGCGGCTAGAACAGTCGGTCGTTTCATCCCTTCCTATGAGGCAAAAAGCGCCTCTACGTCTGGGATTCCAACGCCCTCTTGTTCTAAACGAGCCGCTTGCGCTTTTTATTTAAAAAAGGGGTGAACATCATGATTCTATTAGAGAATGTAAAGAAGATATATAAGGCAAAAAGCGGTGATGTCACTGCTGTAGATAACGCCAACTTACAAGTAGAGAAGGGCGAAATATTTGGTGTTATCGGATATAGTGGCGCTGGGAAAAGTTCGTTAATCAGATTGTTTAATCAGTTAGAGAAACCAACTTCTGGCCAAATTACAATTGCGAATCGTGTGATTTCAGCGATTACTGGAAATGAACTTCGTAAGGCAAGACAAGAAATCGGAATGATTTTTCAGCATTTCAACTTACTTTGGTCACGAACTGTGCGTGAAAATATCGCATTTCCACTTGAAATTGCAGGTGTCGATAAGGCGGAGAGAAGAAAACGTGTCGATGAGTTAATTCATCTTGTTGGATTAGAGGGGAGAGGAGACGCGTACCCATCTCAGCTAAGTGGTGGGCAAAAGCAGCGCGTCGGGATTGCAAGAGCGTTAGCTAATAATCCACAAGTACTTTTATGTGATGAAGCAACGTCAGCTCTTGATCCGGAAACGACAGATCAAATTTTAGATTTATTATTAGATATTAATAAGCGTCTCGGCTTAACAATTGTATTGATTACGCATGAGATGCACGTTATTCGCAAAATTTGTAATCGTGTTGCTGTAATGGAGAAAGGAAAGATCGTAGAAACGGGTCCAGTACTTGACGTATTCCGTAATCCAAAGCAAGACATTACAAAACGATTTGTACAGCAGTTAACTGATTCTGAAGATACGAATGAAACGATTGAAAGTTTGATAGAAAAGTATCCAGATGGAAAAGTAATTCGTTTGCAGTTTGTCGGTGAAGCGGTAGAAAGACCGGTACTTCAAAGGTTAATGCAGCGCGGTGATATAGAAGTTAGCATTTTGCAAGGAAATATCGCACAAACGAATAACGGCTCTTACGGAAGTTTAGTCGTTCATTTAAATGGTGAAGAAACAGCGATCCAGCAAGCAATAGAAGGGATTCATCAAGATCAAGTAGAGCTGGAGGTGATTGCACATGGATAAGTTAATTGCAAATGTTGATTGGAATCAAATGTTAGAAGCAACTGGTGAAACGTTATATATGACGGCAATCGCAGCGCTTGCCACATTTGTTTTAGGACTTATTTTAGGACTATTACTCTTTATGACAGCGAAAGATAATTTATGGGAAAATAAAGCGATTAATACGGTGATTGGAGCGTTCGTAAACATTTTCCGTTCTATACCGTTCATCATTTTAATTATTTTATTAATCCCATTCACAAAGATTCTTCTTGGAACAATTCTCGGAGCGAGTGCAGCGCTGCCAGCTTTAATTATTGGAGCGGCACCATTTTACGCGAGAATGGTTGAAATCGCACTTCGTGAAATTGATAAAGGTGTAATTGAGGCCTCAAAAGCAATGGGAGCAAAAACAAGCACAATCATTTTGAAAGTATTAATTCCAGAAGCGTTACCAGCGTTAGTATCGGGTATTACGGTAACGACAATTGCTTTAGTAGGCTATACAGCAATGGCAGGTGTTGTTGGTGCTGGTGGCCTTGGAACACTTGCTTATTTAGAAGGGTTCCAGCGAGGAAATAACGATGTAACAATCGTTGCGACAATTTGTGTATTACTAGTTGTATTTTTCATTCAGTGGATTGGTGATAGTTTAACGACTCGAATAGATAAAAGATAATGAAAAACGGGAGGGTATTTCAAATGAAAAAATTATTACTTACAGCACTTATTACAACTTCGATTTTTGGGCTAGCTGCTTGTGGTGGGAAAGATAAAGATGAAAAGAAACTAGTTGTTGGTGCCTCTAACGTACCGCACGCTGAAATTTTAGAAAAGGCAAAACCGTTACTTGAGAAAAAAGGAATTGAGTTAGAAATTAAAAAATTCCAAGACTACGTGTTACCGAATAAATCGTTAGCAGATAAAGAATTAGATGCGAACTACTTCCAGCACATTCCGTATTTAGAAAAAGAAATTAAAGATAAAAAATATGACTTTGAAGTAGCTGGGAAAATTCATTTAGAGCCGATTGGTGTGTACTCTCAAAAATATAAGAGTTTAAAAGAACTTCCAGACGGGGCGACAATTATTATGAGTAATTCTGTTGCTGACCATGGACGTGGCTTAGCAATTTTACAAAAAGAAGGAGTTTTAAAAATTAAAGACGGAGTAGATCCGGTTAAAGCGACTCCAAAAGATATTGCAGATAATCCGAAAAACTTAAAGTTCAAAACGGATATCGAGCCTGGTTTATTGCCACAAGTGTATAACAATAAAGAAGGCGATGCGGTTCTAATTAATTCTAACTATGCAATTGATGCGAAATTAAACCCAGAAAAAGACGCGATTGCAATTGAAGGAAATGATTCTCCATACGCAAACATAGTAGCTGTTCGTAAAGGTGATAAAGATAAAAAAGAGATTAAAGCTCTTATAGAAGTACTGCATTCCAAAGAAATTGAAGACTTTATTAATAAAGAATATAAAGGGGCAGTTGTTCCTGTAAAAGAATAATTGTTTGAAGAAGGGCTGGTGTATGCTGGCTCTTTTTTCTAACTACATAACTATAGGGGAGAAGGGGACATCATATGAAAAAGATTATATTGTCAGTTGTTACAGCACTGTCTGTATTTACATTAGCCGCTTGCGGGGGGAAAGAGGAGAATAAGCTTGTTGTTGGAGCTTCTAACGTGCCACACGCTGTTATTTTAGAGAAGGCACAGCCGATATTAGAGAAAAAGGGTATTAAATTAGAGATTAAAAAATTCCAGGACTATGTTCTGCCGAATAAAGCGTTAGCGGATAAAGAAATTGATGCGAACTACTTCCAACACATTCCGTATTTAGATAAAGAAATTCAAGAAAAAGGATATAAAATTGTAAACGCAGGAAAAATTCATTTAGAGCCAATGGGCATTTATTCTAAGAAATATAAAAGCTTAAAAGATCTTCCAGATGGAGGAACGGTTATTATGAGTAATAACGTAGCTGAGCGTGGCCGTATGTTAGCATTGTTACAAAAAGGCGGCGTTATTAAATTAAAAGACGGTGTAGATGTTGTTAAAGCGACAGTAAAAGATGTTGTAGAAAACCCGAAAAATTTAAAGTTTAAAACAGATGTAGAACCTGGACTTTCACCGAAGCTGTACGAAAACAATGAAGGTGATGCTTTATTTATTAATTCAAACTACGCAATTGATGCGAAATTAAATCCAAAAAAGGATGCAATTGCAATTGAAGGATCAGACTCTCCTTATGCAAATATTATCGCAGTTCGTAAAGGTGACGAGAAGAAAAAAGAAATTAAAGAGTTAGTAGACGTATTGCATTCAAAAGAAATTCAAGATTTTATTAACAAAGAATATAAAGGTGCTGTACTTCCTGTGAACGAATAGGTGCTGGAAAGGGCTGGGAATAACCCAGTCCTTTTTTCTTTATATATATAAGAAGAAAGGTGTATCATAAGAGGATGTAAAGGAAATACTTATATACATTTGTGAAAAAATTGTTACATTTTCTTAGTGTTTGCGATATCATTTTATTTGCTATAAGATTAGAATGAGAATAAAATGAGAATATGAACGTTTTAGGAATTTTTAAAATGTATATAGAGGATTAATGGAGGTATTGAGATGGCTGGTTCTACATTAACGGTTAAAGACTTACACGTATCAATCGACGGTAAAGAAATTTTAAAAGGTGTAAACCTTGAAGTAAAAGGTGGAGAAATCCACGCAATTATGGGACCTAACGGAACAGGTAAATCAACTTTATCTTCTGCAATTATGGGTCACCCAAAGTATGAAGTAACAGAAGGTAGCATCATCATCGACGGTGAAGATGTATTAGAAATGGAAGTAGACGAGCGCGCACAAGCAGGTCTATTCTTAGCAATGCAATATCCAAGTGAAATTAGCGGAGTAACAAACGCTGACTTCTTACGTTCTGCAATTAATGCACGTCGTGAAGAAGGCGAAGAAATTTCTCTTATGAAATTTATCCGTACATTAGATAAAAACATGGAATTCCTAGAAATGGATCCAGAAATGGCACAACGTTACTTAAACGAAGGTTTCTCTGGCGGTGAGAAAAAACGTAATGAGATTCTTCAATTAATGATGATCGAGCCAAAAATTGCAATCTTAGATGAAATCGACTCAGGTCTTGATATCGATGCATTAAAAGTTGTATCTAAAGGTATTAACCAAATGCGCGGCGAAGATTTCGGTTGCCTAATGATTACGCATTACCAACGTTTATTAAACTACATCACTCCAGACTTCGTTCACGTTATGATGAACGGTCGTATCGTTAAATCTGGTGGCCCTGAGCTTGCACAACGTCTAGAAGCTGAAGGTTACGACTGGATTAAAAAAGAATTAGGTATTGAAGACGAAACAGCAGAGCAAGAAGCGTAAGAGAGGAGCATAAACATGACAATCGGTACATTACCTTTCGATCAAGAAACAATCCGTCAGCGCGCAAGCGAAGTAAACGAAGCTGCTTGGTTGACTGAGTTCCGCTTACAAGCTCTTGCACAAGCAACTGAACTTCCAATGCCAACGCCTGATAAAACGAAAATTGAAAAATGGGACTTTATCGGAAAAGGCGACGCTGCTAAGCAAGAGCCTGTAAGTTCTTTAACAGAGCTTCCAGAAGCAGTGAAAAACTTAATCGATGAAAATAACAGCGTATTAGTGCAACGTACTGGTACAACTGCGTTCGTTTCTTTAGCAGACGAAGCAAAAGAAAAAGGTGTTATTTTTACAGACATCGTAACAGCTGCAACAGAGCATGCTGAATTAGTACAAAAGTACTTAATGAAAGACGGCGTGAAAGTAGACGAGCATCGTCTAACTGCACTTCATGCTGCATTAATCAACGGCGGTGCATTCGTATATGTTCCGAAAAATGTTGTTCTTGAAACTCCACTTCAAGCTGTATTCTTAGTAGACGGCGAAGAAGCTAACGTATATAACCACGTATTATTCGTAGCTGATGCGAACAGTGCTGCAACATATGTAGAAAACTACGTTGCAAATGAAAATGCTAAAGGTATTGCAAATATCGTAGCAGAAGTAATCGTGGAACAAGGCGCACAAGTGAAATTCGGTGCGGTTGATCTATTAGCAAAAGACGTAACAACTTACGTTAACCGCCGCGGCATTGTTGGACGCGACGGCCGTATTGATTGGGCTCTAGGCCTTATGAATGACGGAAATACAATCTCAGAGAACGTTACGAACTTAATGGGCGACGGATCATTTGCTGATACAAAAACAGTAACAATTGGCCGTGGTAACCAAACACAAAACTTTACAACTAAAGTTGTTCACTTCGGTAAACACTCTGAAGGTTGGATTTTAAAACACGGAGTACAAAAAGATAGTGCAACATCTATCTTTAATGGAATTGGTAAGATTGAACACGGTGCATCTAAATCAAATGCACAACAATCTTCTCGCGTTCTTATGTTAGATGAGAAAGCTCGCGGTGATGCAAACCCAATTCTTTTAATCGATGAAGATGATGTAATGGCAGGTCACGCAGCTTCAGTAGGCCGCGTAGATCCATACCAATTATACTACTTGATGAGCCGTGGGATTCCAAAACGCGAAGCAGAACGTTTAGTCATCCATGGATTCTTAGCACCTGTAGTAAATCAGCTTCCAATTGAAGGAGTAAAAGCACAGCTTGTTGAGGTAATTGAAAGGAAAGTTCGCTAATGAATATTCATGAAATACGCAAACAGTTTCCAATTCTTGATCAAAAAGTGAACGGCAAACAACTTGTTTATTTCGATAGTGCAGCAACTTCTCAAAAACCAATTCAAGTCATTGAAACGTTAGAACGTTATTATAAAGAATATAATTCTAACGTGCATCGCGGTGTTCATACGCTCGGTACGAAAGCTACCGACGCGTATGAAGGTGCACGTGAGAAAGTTCGCAAGTTTATTAATGCGAAATCAATGGAAGAGATTATTTTCACGCGCGGAACGACAACTGCATTAAATACAGTAGCAGCTAGCTATGGTCTTGATAATGTAAAAGAAGGCGATGAAATCGTCATCTCTTACATGGAGCACCATAGTAACATCATTCCGTGGCAACAAGTTGCGAAGAAAACTGGCGCAACTTTAAAATACCTTCCGCTTCAACCAGACGGTACAATTTCTTTAGAAGATGTTCGTCAAACAGTTACACCGAATACAAAAATTGTTTCTATTATGCACGTGTCAAACGTACTTGGAACGATTAACCCTGTAAAAGAAATCGGAGCAATCGCACATGAAAACAGTGCAATCATGATCGTTGATGGAGCACAAAGTGCACCTCATATGAAAGTGGATGTACAAGATTTAAACTGTGATTTCTACGCATTATCTGCTCATAAGATGTGCGGACCAACAGGTGTCGGCGTATTATATGGTAAGAAAGAATTGCTAAACAATATGGAACCAATTGAATTTGGTGGTGAAATGATTGATTTCGTAGACTTACAAGAGTCTACTTGGAAAGAGCTTCCGTGGAAGTTCGAAGCAGGTACACCGATTATCGGTAATGCAATCGGACTTGGTGCGGCAATTGATTTCCTAGAAGAAATCGGTCTTCATAATATTGAAAAGCATGAACATGAATTAGCGCAATACGCTTTAGAGAGACTATCAGAAGTAGATGGCGTTACAATTTATGGTCCAAAGCATCGCGCTGGTCTAGTTACATTTAATATTGATGAAGTACATCCTCACGATGTAGCAACTGTATTAGATGTAGAAGGCATTGCGGTTCGCGCAGGACATCACTGTGCACAACCACTTATGAAGTGGCTGAAAGCTTCTTCTACAGCACGTGCGAGCTTCTATTTATATAATACAAAAGAAGAAATTGATACATTTGTTGAATCGCTAATCAAGACAAAGGAGTATTTCACAAATGTCATTTAATAATTTAGATACGTTATATCGTCAAGTTATTATGGATCATTACAAAAATCCTCGTAACCATGGCGTGTTAGAAGATAGTGTTACCGTTAACTTGAACAATCCAACTTGCGGCGATCGTATTCAACTTACGATGAAAGTAGAAGAGGGTATTGTACAAGAAGCGAAGTTTGAAGGCGAAGGATGTTCAATTTCAATGTCTTCAGCTTCAATGATGACACAAGCAGTAAAAGGAAAGAAAATTGAAGAGGCTCTTAAGCTTTCTAAAATTTTCTCTGACATGATGCTAGGAAAAGAGTATGATGACAGCATTGATTTAGGAGATATTGAAGCATTACAAGGCGTATGCAAGTTCCCGGCACGTATTAAATGTGCAACATTAGCGTGGAAAGCGTTAGAAAAGGGCTTAAACGAAGATAAGTAATGTTAAAGGTTCCTAAAAACGAGGTTATATAAGGAGGGACACACCAACATGGCGAAGCAACTGCCAGATATCGGCGATTATAAATATGGTTTCAAGGATAAAGACGTTTCGATTTTCCGTGCTGGACGCGGTTTAACAAAAGAGATCGTTGAAGAGATTTCACGTATGAAAGAAGAACCACAGTGGATGTTAGACTTCCGTTTAAAATCACTGGATAAGTTCTATGAAATGCCAATGCCACAATGGGGTGGCGACTTAAACGACTTAGATTTCGATGAAATTACGTACTACGTAAAACCATCTGAGAAATCTGAGAAGTCTTGGGATGAAGTACCTGAGGAAATTAAAGCAACATTTGATAAATTAGGTATTCCTGAAGCTGAGCAAAAATATTTAGCTGGTGTATCTGCACAGTACGAATCTGAAGTTGTATACCACAACATGAAAGAAGACCTAGAAGATCTAGGAGTCGTCTTCAAAGATACAGATAGCGCATTAAAAGAGAACGAAGATATTTTCCGTGAGCATTTCGGAAAAGTAATCCCACCAACAGACAACAAATTCTCTGCATTAAACTCTGCAGTTTGGTCTGGTGGATCATTCATCTACGTTCCAAAAGGTATTAAAGTTGATACACCACTTCAAGCGTATTTCCGTATTAACTCTGAAAATATGGGACAATTCGAGCGTACGCTTATCATCGTAGACGAAGGCGCACACGTACACTACGTAGAAGGTTGTACAGCACCTGTTTACACGACTAACTCACTTCATAGTGCGGTAGTAGAAATCATCATTAAGAAAGATGCATATTGCCGTTATACAACAATCCAAAACTGGGCAAACAACGTATACAACCTAGTTACAAAACGTGCGGTTTGTGAAGAAAACGCAACGATGGAATGGATTGACGGTAACATCGGATCTAAATTAACGATGAAATACCCAGCAGTTATCTTAAAAGGCGAAGGCGCTCGTGGTTTAACATTATCTATCGCGATTGCTGGTAAAGGCCAACACCAAGATGCTGGTGCGAAAATGATTCACTTAGCACCAAACACATCTTCAACAATCGTTTCTAAATCGATTGCGAAGCATGGTGGTAAAGTAACTTACCGTGGTATCGTACAATTCGGACCAAAAGCGAAAAACTCTCGTTCTAACATCGAGTGTGACACGTTAATCATGGATAACCAATCTACATCTGATACAATTCCTTATAACGAAATCAAAAACGATTACGTTTCACTTGAGCACGAAGCGAAAGTGTCTAAAGTATCAGAAGAACAATTATTCTACCTAATGAGCCGCGGTATTTCTGAGCAAGAAGCTACAGAAATGATCGTAATGGGCTTCATCGAGCCATTCACTCGCGAACTTCCAATGGAATACGCAGTTGAAATGAACCGTCTAATCAAGTTTGAGATGGAAGGTTCTATTGGTTAATATTTAAAAGTGGAAGCGGCTCGTTCAGAATGTGAGGGGGATGGAGCTTCTGACGTAGAGGCGCTTTTTGCCTCATAGGAAGAAGTGAAGCCACCGAACATTCTAGCCGCTGGAACTGGATAATATATGTATGAAGAAAGCGCCCTGCTGTGCAGGGCGCTTTCTTGTGTTGGGTAAGCAGCTCTGGTTGGGAAGGGATACCCAGGTGGGTGTTCGGTAAAATATATCAGCGGTTCGACAAGGAATATCGATTTGTCGACAAAGTAAGACAAAAGAAATCTCTCATATACCCCTCAACATTCAAATACGAGAGGAGCACTTAGTAAGTAAGGCAAAGATACTGACAAATCTCCCCCCACCAACTAGAATCATTTCACAAAAAATCCCCCTCAAACTAATCAATAGACTAGAAAAAGTAATATAAAGTTCTCCATAATAAAAGGGCAATCTTTTGCTTTTTCCCACAATGCGAGTACAATGTAGAATAGCAAGAAAAGACGAAAAGTATTTACAGGATTATTGCGTACGTGTAGCGTAAATGGCAGTAAGGAACTGAGAGGAGGTTTTTTCTCTGAATATAAATAAAGAAACGATCATCCACCTTTATCATACAAACGATATACATAGTCATTTTGAAAATTGGCCGCAAATTTCTCGGTTTGTACTAGGGGAGAAAAAGCGAAGACAGGAAGCGGGAGAGACTGTTTTAACTGTGGATATTGGCGATCATGTGGATCGTTTTCATAGTATTTCGGAAGCGACAAATGGACTTGGGAATACAAAATTATTAAATGAGGCGTTATATGATTATGTAACGATCGGAAATAATGAAGGAATTACATTGGCGAAAGAGCATTTGAATCGTCTATATGATGATGCTGGGTTTGAGGTGCTTGTAGCGAATTTATTTGAAAAAGAAGGTGTACGTCCAGCGTGGGCGCAGCCTTATAAATTACATACAACGACAGATGGGATCAGGATTGCCTTTATTGGATTAACGGTAGCTTATCCAGAGTTTTATCATATGTTAGACTGGCATATTGAAGATCCAATCATCCATTTAGAATCTATTTTAGAAGAAATTAAGGATACAGCTCATATTACTGTTGTGCTTTCTCATCTTGGAAAAAGTATGGATGAGTATATGGCGGAGCATTATGATATAGATGTTATTTTAGGGGCACATACGCATCATTTATTTGAGCGTGGCGTTCTTGTGGATAATACTTTGCTTTGCTGTTGTGAAAAGTGGGGACATTACGTTGGTCACGTTCAGCTTACTGTGGATAAAGAGACGAAGAGACTGTTGAAAAAAGACGGTAGAGCGATTAAGACAGAACGGTTAGGTGCTTATAGCGAGCCGTTATCCACAATTGAAATGCTAAAGGAAGAAAGTAAACAGATAATGGCTGAGCCTGTCGTTCATTTAAAAGAATCATTGCCGGTTGATTGGTTTAAGGAGACGACGTTTTCTCATATGTTGGCAAGTGCACTTAAAGAGTGGTGTAATGCGGATGTTGGGATGGTGAATGCTGGTGTACTTCTTGAGGGATTAAATGAAGGTGTTGTGACGCGCGGAGATATTCATCGGATTTGTCCACATCCAATTAATCCATGTCTATTAAAAGTACCAGGGAAAACGTTAAGAGAAGTTATTTTGAAAGCGCGCCGCCCGAATATGGAGAATCTTGAGGTGAAAGGATTCGGATTTCGTGGAAAAGTAATGGGGAAAATGATTTACGATGGTTTGGAAGTGATTCCAGATACGATTCCAGGGAATAAAATTTTACTAGAAGATGTATTGATTAATGGCGAATCGCTGGAATTAGACCGGATATATATGGTAGGAACGATTGATATGTTTACATTCGGATACTTATACCCAGAGCTATCCACACTTTCTGACAAACAATATTATATGCCGGAATTACTTAGAGATGTGTTAACAGACATGTTGATAACTTATACATCTTCAGTCAAACTATAGGCTAGTTAACTTGTAACACTCATTTTTCTCTTGTCATAAAGATAAGAAAGAGAGGAGTGTGAACTATGGTTAATGTAGAGCCAATTATAATTGATAACTATACGTTCATTGCTGTTAGCGTAAAACTTCCGAAGACAAATTTGCTAGCTGTAATGAGTGATAAAGGATATATTATGTGCGGTGCTCTAGATGTAGGTCTTTTAAATGAGAAGTTAGGCGATCGAGGAATTATTGCTGGCCGTGCGGTTGGTGTAAGAACGATTGAACAACTTCTTGAAGCACCGCTGGAATCAGTAACGATTGAAGCCGAAGCTTTAGGGATTCCGGCCGGCACAATCGGAAAAGATGCACTATTAAAAATGAGATAAGCATATATCGTCCCTCCTTCTTGCATAGAAATAATATAAGAAGGAGGTTTTTTTTATGAGCATATTTCGTTCGAAAAATTCGCGGTTTCGAAGGGGACCGATTTCCTTTCGGTATATACTGCTTATTTCGTTTATCATTTTTATCGTAATGGTAGTTCAAGGGTTATGGATTGTAAATAAAAGTATTCAACCAACGTTAATTAAGTATGGGGAAACAGAGACGCATAAAATGGCAACAGCAGTTATGACGAAAGCGGTAAAAGACCGAATTAATGAAGGGTTTGATGTAGATTCATTAATGAAAGTACAAACGGATAGGAACGGGAAAGTATCTACAATTGATTTAAATACAAAACAAGTAAATGAAATATTAACATCGACTACTGCATACATAGAGAAATATTTACAACAAGTAGAAAAAGGGGATACGAAAGCACTTGGTATTTTTGAAGAGAATGGGGTATCTATGTCAGTTCCTTTTGGACGCATAACCGATAATGCGCTTCTTGGTAATATAGGGCCGGATATTCCGATTAATTTTACGCCAATTGGTCATGTGAATACGGATATTAAACAATTAGTTGAGCCGCAAGGAATTAATAATACGGCGATCAAAATTATTATGGAAGTGGAAGTGACGTTACAAGTTATGATTCCGTTACGCACGAAAGAAATTAAAGTGAAGCAAAACATTCCGATTGCGACGCGCATCGTTCAAGGTGAAGTGCCTACTTATTACGGAAGTGGGGGTGTTGTTGTACCAGATAAAAAGAAAACGGATAATTAGTCAGTAGTGTTCTATTGATTTATATTTATAAAAATAACCGTAGCAATTTGCTACGGTTATCGTTTTGTATTTGCTCGTTCTTTTCGTTCCCAAAGGCTTAAATGCATGTATGGATCGAAAGCCCATTCCGTATAGCCATTGTCTTTATACATGCCGAAATGTAAGTGGGGCGGGAACTTTCCAGCTGTGCCAGGAGGACCATAACCAGTACTACCGACAAATCCGATTACTTTTCCTGGTTCGACAATTTGTCCGAGCTGTATTTCTTTAGAGAACCCGCCTAAATGAGCGTAATAGTGGTAATTATTATGAAGGTCACGAATACCAATGCGCCATCCACCAAGACGATTCCATCCTTTTGTTTCAATAACGCCATAGCAAGTTGACCGTACTGGTACGCCATATCCAGCAAAAATATCGGTTCCTTCATGAATCCTCCTGCCGCCAAAGCTTCTACCAGCACCGAAAGTACTACGGTAGCTATTGTCACTGCGAATCGGGAGAGGGAAAGCATTTCCTTCTAAATTAATGCGGCCATAATGTTTATAAATTTGGGCGTATTCTGTAATTAATTCAACTGTTTTTGCACGTCTATAATATTCCCAAAGCATAATATTAATACGATCTTCTGACGTTCCTTGTTTCTTTAAAATAGTTGCTGCTGTATGCAGAAGATCACGATCGGTATTTGCATTTGCAAATCCATCTTTGTCACCATCTAAACCAATTCCGCCAAATAGAGAAATCGTATGGGGGAGAGTATCATTACTATTAACAGGTCCAGCCCATATTTCAGGCTTGAAATAAAGGGAAATGATGGCATCTGGTTTTTTCGGAATATCCTTTCTTACGCTCCGTATGTTTCTTTCGTATTGATCCATTGCAGCTAAGTAATACCACGGAATACCTGAAGATTGCTCAGTTTCTTTATATAGTGCCATGCGCTTTTCATATATGCTTTGCTGATTATCTTCACCGAAAGCGATGTTTTGGTGGAGAAGAAAGCAAATCGAAAGCAAAAGAGAAATTTTTCGAAGCATGAAATAGACTCCTTTCACAACATCACTCTTTTTAGTGTGGGATATACGGAGTATTTCATTATAGGGAACGATTGGAAAAAATCTTAGAATCTTCATTTGAGCAAATCGCTTTCATACGTTAGAATAGATATGTTACATTGAAAGAAGCGAACACGGTAAACTATTTCATATTGTGCGGAGTTGATAACCATGACAAAACAAACAGAGTATAAGCGCAAGCCCGAATGGTTGAAAATTAAGTTAAACACGAATGAAAACTATACAGGCTTAAAGAAAATGATGCGTTCTAAGAATCTTCATACAGTTTGTGAAGAGGCGAAATGTCCGAATATTCATGAATGCTGGGCTGTAAGGAAAACAGCAACATTTATGATCTTAGGTGCGGTTTGTACACGTGCTTGTCGTTTTTGTGCGGTTAAAACAGGCTTGCCAACTGAGCTTGATTTACAAGAGCCAGAACGCGTAGCAGATTCTGTAGTACAAATGGGCTTAAAGCACGTTGTTATAACAGCGGTTGCACGTGATGATTTAAAAGACGGCGGAGCAGCTGTTTTTGCTGAAACAGTACGTGCTGTACGTCGTAAAAACCCATTCACATCTATCGAAGTATTACCATCTGATATGGCTGGGGTAGAAGAAAACTTAAAAATGTTAATGGATGCAAAACCAGATATTTTGAACCATAACATTGAAACAGTACGTCGATTATCTAACCGAGTTCGCGCTAGAGCAAAGTATGACCGTTCATTAGAGTTTTTACGTCGAGCAAAAGAAATGCAGCCTGATATTCCAACTAAATCGAGCATTATGGTGGGCTTAGGTGAAACAAGAGAAGATTTAATTGAAGCAATGGATGACTTACGTGCAAACAATGTGGATATTTTAACTCTTGGACAATACCTACAACCATCTAAGAAGCATTTACCAGTTCTTAAATATTACCCACCAGCAGAATTTGCAGAGCTTAAAGAAATTGCACTTAGCAAAGGATTTAGCCACTGTGAAGCTGGTCCACTTGTGCGTTCTTCTTATCATGCGGACGAGCAAGTACGTTCTGCGAAAGAAAAAGTAGCAGAAGCGAAATAATGAAAAAGGAGAGCTAATATTAGCTCTCCTTTTTCTTATACTCTAAAACTGTATTTTGACACGTTGATAAAATTCTTTTTAATTCTTCTGTGGATAATTCAATTGTAAATTCAGGCACACCAGGTGTGATTAAAACTTTTTTGTAAGTATAAATTGAACTGTCCACAATAATCGTTACATCTTGTGAATAACCGAAAGGAGCTACACATCCTGGCATGCAACCAGTCTCTTCTCTTAGCTCATCAGGAGAACAGAGAGATAAGCCTTCTCCTGTTATTTCTTTCATCTCTCCTCGGTTGAGGCGAGTTCCCTCTAACGTAAAGAATACGTAATACGCCCCGGATTTTGATTTTAAAAATAGGCTTTTACTTGGATTACCTTGTAAGCCGAGCCTTTCACGAACGATTCGATCAGTCTCATAGTCAAGCACTGGTTCGTGTTCAAATTTTTCATAAGAAGCATTTGTTTTATGTAGTAAAGAAAGTACGTCTTCGTACATATTGAATGATACCCCTCTCTATGTTTTACTGCAGCCCTACCATACCTTCTCGCAGTGTCAACTGAATGTATTGGAAAGGGATATTACTTGGATGGCGCTTCCCATAATCGTTTTATGATAGATTGTTCATCAAGTGTAATTTCATAAATATCAGGATTCGTTAAAGTTTTCCATTCGTCAAAGCCAATAGTATGATCAAAGTGCTTTAAAATTAATGTGAGTAAGTTGCCGTGTGTAACGAGTAATGTTGTGTCATGCTCTAGTTTTAAAACTTCCTGAATAAGTGAGATGGCACGGTCTGTTGCTTGTTTTGTTGACTCTCCGCCCAAAAAGGCAATATCTATATTGGTAAAAGTGTATTCTAGTTTTTGAAGCCAATCATCCATTGAAACAGAGCTTAATATGCGTTCTGCTAACCGTTCATCTTCTTGAATAGATAAATTAGCTTGGAGGGCATATGGCCGAATAGAATCGATAGCTCGGACAAATGGGCTTGAAATAATATGCTCTATTTGTAGATGATTTTCCATGAGGAATGTAGCAACGGTGTTTGATTGGTCTCTTCCCATGTTTGTTAATTCCGCATTACGTTCTTGTCCAGTTGCTGAACAATGCCTGATTACAATAATTTTCTTCATATTTCATCCCCATCTTTCAAGTTGACGATATATACTTCGACAAATGTGGAAAAAATTCCTTTTTCTTGGAAAGGGCATAGTGATCTAGGTCTGTGGAAAAGTAATGTGGATAAATCAAAATTTGAGGTGCAATTATGAAAAAAATGATATGCATTGTATTCAGTGTTTGTTTTCTCATACAATTGTCCACAGCATATGCACAATCAAATCAAAACTTAGAATACCCGAGTAATCAAAATAAGTCGTTTGTGAATGAAGATCTATTTTATGAACAGTTAGATAAGAAGGTCTATAAGGAATACAAAAATGCGGCGTATAGTGTTCGTAAAAAAATCTTATTTAAAGAAGTACAAGATGCAGAATTTGTCTTCCGAAAAAAAACAGCTGTCGGCTGTCGCAGTAGAGTGGTGCTTCAAGATTCGTTTATTCATCCTGATCGCCAAGTATACTTTTTCACTTCCTTTTCTCAAAATGAAGTAGAGGAGTTGCATAAATATATCGTTATAGATGCAGAAACAAAGAGGGAGCTGCAAGGAGGGAAAAGTTATCATCATTGCGATAATCCACATAAAAAATAAACCACCAAAATTGGTGGTTTATTTTTACTCTGAAGCACTCACTAATTTCTCTTTCATTTTGCGAATAAGAACGAAAGCGCCAATCGCGAAGAGAAGAGTAATTCCTTCTGCTACAAAGATGTTAATCATTTTTGTTTGGTAAAGTGCTGCGAAAAAGTCTACAAGTGCGTGGAATAGTATAGCGTATACGAGGAAGATGTATTTCTTTTGTTTTACTGCGTATACGACAAGCATTGTAAAAGCAATTTGCAGAACGAGTGCCATAATTCTTTCTAAGCTACCGAGTAAGTATAAGTAGGCAGGTTGCTCTATTAACAAGTCCTTGATATGGCTCAGTTGTGGGTATTGTTCAACCATTTGAGCGAAGCTACCATTGTTAATAGATGTTGCAAAGGTAAGAGTTTGAAGCCCAGCGAATCCACCGACTAAAATCGATTCAATACCGCCGTGTCCAATTCCGTACGCAAGACCGTCTTTATAATCTCGATATTTTTTCAGTAAGTAGTAAAAGGCAACGAAACGACCTAGTTCTTCAAAAATACCAGCAGTTAGTCCGCCGAAAATCGAAAAGATAAATGGGTTCTTTAAAAACTCAGCTGTTGTGGGATTACCACGCATGAATAATTGGAATGGTGTTTCGAGAATTTGGGTAAACCCGATAAAGATAAGGATACCAACGCCAACTATTTTCCAATTAATATTATATTTCTTACGGAAATAAACGAGTACAATAATTGGGACCAGAACCGAAACAACGAGTTGAATTATGATACTGGCAATTACAGTATTTGAAACCATACTTTCACCGCTTTCTAATGTATGTACATATATATTATGCATGAAATGTAGGGGAATGTGGAGAGATGAATCTTTCAAAAACAAAATGAAATTTTTATTGACTTTAACGTTACGTCATACTTTATCGTATGTATTAAGGGGGAGATACGCATGACAATGAGGATAAAAGAAGTAGCTAATTTAGTTGGAATTAGTGTGCGCACACTGCATCATTACGATGAAATTGGGTTGTTAACCCCAGATGAGACGACAGAGTCTGGATATCGTCTGTATTCCAATGAAAATTTAGAAACGTTGCAGCAAATTTTATTTTTTAAAGAGCTTGGCTTCCCTTTAAAGAAGATTAAGGAGATTATCATGAGTCCTTCATTCGACCGTGAAGAGGCATTACAGCTTCATAAGAAAATGCTTCTTGAAAAGCGAGCTAGGTTGGATAAAGTGATAGCGACGATTGATAAAACAATTAAGCATACAAAAGGAGACATTGAGATGACAAATAAAGAGAAATTTGAAGGGTTTGATTTTAGCCATAACCCGTACGAAGAAGAAGCACGTGAAAGATGGGGAGACGCAGCTGTAGATAAAGCGAATAAAACAGCGAAGGGTATGTCTACAGAGAAACAGGAGGAGTTTAATACTATTTACAGAAATCTAGCGACACTTCGAAATGGAGCACCTGATTCTACAGAAGCACAATCTGCAATTAAAGTATGGTACGATTACTTGCAAAACTTCGGTGAATATTCATTAGATGCATTTAAGGGACTCGGTCAAATGTATGTCGCTGATGAGCGCTTTACGAAAAATATTGATAAGTTTGGTGAAGGTTTAGCACAGTTTATGTGTGATGCGATGGAGGTTTATGCGGATCGTAATAAAAAATGAAATAATCGTTAATATATTTCATTTAACTGCTTCTTTATTCAATAAATTCAAAAAAGGTGGAGGTTTTCTCCACCTTTTACTTTTTAATCATATCATTCAAAGTTTGATCCCCTGTATTGTTCAAATGAGGATTTTTACTCATTTCACGTTTTAGCATATCAAGACTTTGTTCATATTCTTTATCGTTTAAGCTACCAGATTGAAGACCTTGAATTTGAGAAATCAACTTTTGGTTTGTTGATACATATGCTTTATAATAGCGAGGGACGATGGACAAAGCTGTTTTATATACTTGATCTGTTACGAGTTTCGGATCCGTTGTGTTTGCACGGTATACAACGAACACTTCATCGTCGGTAACGAGTGTAGCGGCATTGGTGACATCAGGAAGTTTGACTGTCATGCTCGTAATCATTTCGGCGACTTTCTCACGGTTAATAGCGCCTACTTGTTTGTTAGATACTTCATGCTTCTGTTTAGAAGAATAACCGACTCTCGTTAACCTTGTATTTGTGTTTTCCGTATGATACATGTCGTTTTTGTTGGAAACAAGAACACGACTTCCTTCTTCACGCTCCATTTCAGCTTTATTAGTTGATTGGCAGCCTGCAAATAAGGAAAGAGTGAGAAGAGAGAGTATAATTTGCTTTTTCACGATGTATCACCTCCTTCTCCATAGCATGCACTAATTTTCAATTTTTTGTATTTGAAATTGTTGGTTGTTATGCTTTGTGATACGATAAAAAGAAGAATGCTTAGAGAGGAAGTTCATAATGGAGCAAAAGCAAGAGATTCATACTACGGTGAGCGTTAATAATGTTCAGTACGAAGTAATTAAAAACTTTCGTGATGGTTTTAGTGAAGAAGCACTTAAAGAGCGCTATGCAGAAATTTTAAATAAATATGATTATATCGTTGGAGACTGGGGTTATGAGCAACTTAGATTGCGTGGATTCTTTGATGATAGTAATCAACGTTCGACATATGATACGAAAATTAGTACTTTATCAGAGTATTTATACGAGTACTGTAACTTCGGTTGTGCACACTTCGTATTACGAAAAGTGAAGAAATGAAAAAATCCTCTTACGATTGTAAGAGGATTTTTTCATAGCAGTTGTACCAATTATGAGGAGGCTGTTTACTTTTGAAATAAACAGCACCTCGGCAAATATAATTGTTTTTTTCATATAGGCCTAATGAAACAGGATTACCTGTAAAGCAATCTAGGCGTATTCCTTTGTAACCTTCCCGTCTTGCTTTGCTTTCCCAAAAGGATAATAGTACTTTACTATATCCTTTGCCTTGCACGAGCGGGTGGACGACAAAAGAGTGGACGATAAGAAAGTGTCCTTCTGTTTCTGACCAGTCAATTAATTTGTATTCTGGAGACTCTGCTTCGTTTAAGACAACAGCGCCGACAAGTACTTGGTCTTGGAATAGACAATATAATTCGTCCTGTTCTAAATGATAGGAAATATGTTCTCGCGTCGGATAAGAATCATCCCATTGATAAATTTGGTTCTGTAAGAGTGCTTCTTTGCATTCTGCATACATCACATCTAATTCGTCCAATAAATCAATTGTGCCTTTTCTTATTTTTAGCATAATCGTCTCCTTTATAAACAAATTGAGATGAAATCACCTTCAGTGAGTGTTGTGTTTGGTTTCAGGTGTCGTCCGTTTAGCTGAATACGACCGTTTTCAATTTTATCCACAATGGCAGCGCGGCTCCAATCTGAAATATATGTGGATAATGCTCTATCAATTCGGTGAGATCCGAGAACAATTTCTAATGTTATTGTTATTTCTTCTATACCACTTTCTTTATACTCTGTAATAGAAATAATCGTGTTTGTTTCAGTTTGTTCTTGCTGAGCCATATCGACAGTTTCGACATGATCAGTAAATGATTTATAAATGTGGAGCTTTTGATTCCACGTATGATTTTTCGGACATTTATAAATTGCAAATCGGTATATGTTTTTTCCATTTGCGTTATGCCTGCGAATGTTCGTATCAGTAAAAAGGGTAGTACGTCTGCAATTTTTACAATATTTTTCGATTGTGGATAACTCATTTTCATATAAACTCCAAGAAAGTTGTACTTTCTGCATTTTCCTTCACCTCTTATATTAGTGGCAAAGGAACGTAATACAGCTATTTGGATGTCTTGTAGTATGAAGACATGAGAAGTAGACAAAAATAAAAGGAGATTCCCCCAAGAGGAACCTCCGTAAACATCATACTACAGATGCGTTACGTTCCTTTGTAATGGGAATGGGCAGACTACTCCCTTGAAAAAGCACGGTGCTTTTTTGAGAGTAATGCTATCCAATTGCTGGTCCACTACAAAGTAATTGTTGGCATACGTAGATAACGTCCTTTCTATCCAAATAGATTTGTTCATAAGTATAACATATAAGATTGAAAATTCAAAATATAAATTGTAAAAAAACACCAGCTAACATAGCTGGTGCACCAGATAAATTATATAAGTTCAAATAAAAATGAGCGTAATTCTTCTGCATTTTCTTCAGACATCGAAAATGCATGCTCTAAGTAGCCTTGTTCGTTTAAATCGTCAGGACCGATGATAGCAAATTTGTTGCTCTGCATATCAAGGACTATCGTTTTACCGTAATGACGATCGGAGTATAGAAGCGCTAAATCATGACGCTCATTTTCCCCTAGAAAGCTAACGAAACGAGTTTTTGTAGCGACAGTATCGTCGTACAGAAAGAAACGTTCTTCCATACACATGGCTCCTTTATTAAATATCTAAGTTTAAGTGTGGCTTATGGTCTAAATGGTGGTGCGTTTTAATAAATCGTACCGTTCTTGTTTTGTAACGCATAACGATAGAATATGTTTCAGCTAAATCTCCGCCAAGGAATTTCACGCCGTCTAATAACTCACCAGCAGATACACCTGTTGCTGAGAAGATTGCGTCATCACCAGATACTAAGTCATCTAACATAAGAAGTTGACGAGGATCTTCTAATCCCATTTCACGACAACGAGCTTCTTCTTCTTCGTTCATTGGAACTAAGCGCGCTTGCATTTCACCTTCAAGACATTTTAATGCTGCTGCAGAAATAACGCCTTCTGGAGCTCCACCAACACCTACGAATAAGTCGATACCTGTCCCAGGTAAAGCTGTAGCGATGGATGCACCAACATCCCCATCACCAAATAGTTTTACGCGTGCACCTTTTGCACGAACACGGTCAATAATCTCTTGATGACGTTCACGTTCTTGCACGATAACCGTTAGGTCACGAATTTTTTTATTGTTTGCTTCTGCTACAATTTCAATTGTTTTTTCAATTGGATCATCTAAGCTAATTTTACCAGCTGCTTTTGGACCAACCGCAATCTTTTCCATGTACATATCCGGAGCATGAAGAAGGTTTCCTTTATCTGCGATTGCGATAACTGCCATTGCATTTGCAAGGCCTTTCGCAACGATGTTTGTACCTTCTAATGGATCAACGGCGATATCTACTTCTGGACCGTTACCTGTTCCTAGTTCTTCACCAATATACAACATCGGTGCTTCATCAAGTTCTCCTTCACCAATTACAACTGTACCTGCCATGTTTACTGAATCGAACATATCACGCATAGCTGTAGTTGCTGCATCATCTGCTTCGTTTTTCTTTCCGCGGCCCATCCACTGTGCGGATGCTAAGGCTGCTGCTTCTGTTACACGGACAATTTCTAGTGCGAGTTCACGTTCCAAGGTTGCATTCCTCCAATTTCAAAAATCATACAAATATAACTATAACAAATAACGAGGAAAAGGTGAATTCGAAAAATTGTCGATTTTTTCAGAAGAAAGCGTTACAATTAAAATGTAAATGCTTTAATTTCCAGGTAGGTGACATTCATGTACTTCGTAGACAGAAAGAAAATAGAACAAATGCTAGTATGTTTAGAACGAGCAACAAATACATTTCAAGAGAAAAAGACATATGAAACAGAGTTTGAATTTTATGCATTAGAGCGCATAGCCCATCTTATTATCGATTGTATATTAGATGTAGGGAATGCGATGATTGATGGATTTATTATGCGCGATCCAGGAAGTTACGAAGATATTATTGATATTTTAATGGACGAGAGAGTTATAAGTGGAGAAGAGGGAGCGCATATTAAAGAAATTATTCTTCTTCGAAAAATGCTTACGCAAGATTATATTCAAATGAATCATGATGAATTATATAAGACGATTCAAAAAAATATCGCAGTGGTAGAGAAATACCCAGCGAATATTCGTAGTTATTTAGAAAAGGAATTAGGACCTGTATCTGCATTTGTACCAGAATAATTATGCTTATAAGATCCCCGGAGATTCCTTTGGGGATCTTATATTGTATATGAGAGAGAAAAGGGAGAAGGGTGAAATATGGGGGAAGCACGTACTACGAAAGAAGAGATTGTACAATTATTGAAGGTAAAGGGTGAGCATACTGTAGCAGATTTAGCTGAAGCTTTAGAGATTACTGAGATGGCGATTCGAAGGCATTTAAGTAAACTGGAGAAAGATGAGCTAATCTATTCAAAGATGGTAAGACAGCATGTCGGACGACCAACATATTTGTATGGATTAAGTCAAAAGGGAGAAGATACATTCCCGAAAGAATATAAGCAATTTGCTATTGATATGCTAGAAGATTTAGCTCGAATGGGCGATGAAAAAATGCTGCGTCACGTCTTGCAAGCGAGAACGAAACGAATGGAAGAACAGTTGCAAAAGAGGATAAGTAATCAAAGCAATTTAGCGTATAAAGTTCAAGAAGTAGCTGCTATGCAAGAGAGAAACGGTTATATGGTTCAAATAAAGCGAGATGGGGAGCATTCTTTCATATTTGAAAAGCAAAACTGTCCGTTAAAGGAAATTGCAGAGAGATTCCCGCAAGTGTGTGAAGATGAAAAAGATATGTATAAGCGGTTATTTGTAGATGCAAATGTGAAGACGTTAGCAAACATGTGTGAGGGAGATTGTAATTGTTCGTACCAAATAAAAGAGAAAAAATGAACGTTATGGGACGCTTTAGGGTAAAGCGTTTTTTTCTTTTGAAAAAGGGGTTAATATAAGAGTGGTATGATAGATATGAACGTTAGCATAGAAGGAGAGACATAATAATGTATAAAGGTTATTTAATTGATTTAGACGGTACGATGTATCGCGGTGAAGAACAAATTGAAGAAGCAAGTGACTTCGTAAAAGCATTAGGAGAACGCGGTATTCCATATTTATTCGTTACAAATAACTCAACTCGTAAACCAGAACAAGTTGCAGAAAAACTTGTTCGTTTCGATATTCCAGCGAAAGCGGAGCAAGTATTCACAACGAGTATGGCTACAGCGAACTTTATTTATGAGCGCAAACAAGATGCAACTGTATATATGATTGGTGAAGAGGGCTTACATGCTGCTCTTGTGGAAAAAGGATTTGAAATTGTGGATGAAAATCCTGATTTCGTCGTTGTTGGATTAGATCGCGACATCACATATGAAAAATTAGCGAAAGCGTGCCTTGCTGTGCGTAACGGTGCAACGTTTATTTCAACAAATGGGGATATCGCAATTCCGACCGAGCGCGGATTATTACCGGGTAACGGTTCATTAACATCAGTTGTAGCAGTATCAACAGGTGTGGATCCAATCTTTATTGGAAAACCAGAATCAATCATTATGGAACAAGCGTTAAAAGTGCTTGGCATAGAAAAAGAAGAAGCATTAATGGTTGGGGATAACTACGATACAGATATTTTAGCGGGGATAAATGCTGGTATGCATACCCTTATTGTCCACACTGGAGTAACAACTGTGGAGAAGTTAATAGAATATGAAGTACAACCGACGCGAGTTGTGCATAACTTGACAGAGTGGATTGAGAAGATGTAATGAAAGGCAGGTAACCGGAAGAGGTTGCCTGTTTTTTTATGCATAATTACATATGTACTATAGGTATATAAAATGTAAAATTTATATGTGGTGATATGGAGGGGAGGAATAAGAGTGTACTGGATGTCATGTATTATGTTTGTTTTTACATTATGTGTTTTGTTCTTTGTTCTATGGAAGATATATAAAATAAATGAAATGAAAAAAAGTGCAGGAAAACTTATTGCAACATATCCTCGGGTGAAACGACGTTGGATTGCATTACTTGGACCAGCATACTTCATCGGGCAATGTATGTATATATATGCTCAGTACGTAAATGGTGATATTGGTACAGTTGAACAGTTTCTCGTTCAGTCAGGTAGTTATGCTGTAGCAAGTTGTTTTATGACTTTAATAGCTATCCATCTTATTAAAAGTGTACAAATATATGAAAAAGGTGTAATAGACGGATTGAACTTTTATTCATACGAAGAATTAAAAGGCTATAAAACATCAACATGGGAAAATCCAAAAGAAAATATATTTTTATATCGCGGGCGAGAAAAAATGAATGACAATGTAAATTTACTTATTAGACAGGAAGATATTAATGAATTAGAAAGCATTCTTCAAAGATATATTCCGAAATTGATGATGAAATAAAAAACTCCGGTTGTTATAACCGGAGTTTTTTATTAAAATACGCGATTCACAACTTCTTTTACTTCTTCAAGATAGTGTTTACGTACATCGTTGTCCACAGAAGGAAGGCTTGTATAGAATGTACGCTCAAGTATTTCGTTTTTCTTCCTCCTATTTGTGGATATGTTAGTAGTTATTCGCATATCTGTAACTGTTATGGTTACTTTTGGGGCGACGGTCAAATAATACATATGTATAAAAAGACGTCCCAAACCGTCTTTCTATATCCCGCTCATACAAAGTACAAAGAAGACGAATAAAATGATGACAATACCAATTCCAAAGTTAAATACAAGAGTACTATCCATATATGTAACCTCCTTGTTTGAAAGTAAAAAGCACTCTGGCTGGAGTGCTTTTTATTATCCGAATCTGTCGCAACGAACGCCGCAACATATAGAAAGGGAATAATGCGTTTAAAGAGTTATATTAATTTATGCATTAATTTTGTAAATGAGCAGGTCCTGCTCAGGTATAGAAAAAAAGACACTCTTTCGAGTGTCTTTCATGATGACAAAATGTGTCAATTGCTTGAGTCTGATAAGACGTTAATTTCCGTTTTAACGTCTTTTCTTTAATCAAGAAGTGTAGCAACAGCGATTCGAATAAATTGTAGCATTTTTTAAATGGGTGCGCGCATGCAATTATGCATATTTGTATTATAAAGTAGGTAATGAACGATGGATAATTTGAAGGGCTTTACTTACAATTTCTTCTGCTGCGTATATACCAATTTCATTTGTTTTTAAAATATGAGGTTGTAAGTTATCATGTGTTGCTCCCAGTTCGCCGTGAAGTGGTGCGAAAGCATAGTTAGCTTTTTCAAGCATACATAAATCGAGTAAAGAATCCCCGGCTGTAATAACGGTATCTATTTGTAGTATTTCTTTTATATATTGGACAGCATCCCATTTGTTAACTGGTTTCGGTACAAAGTATAATTTTCTACCTTGAAGTGAGTGAGTCCAACCTTGTTCATCCAACCAAGCAGTGAAGGCCTTTAATTCATCATAGGGAATGTTTTCGCGCTTTACGATGCAGTAATGAAATAATCGATCGGCAGTTTTTTTTGATGTGACCCAATCTTTATGGGCAAGTTGTTCAAATTCTTTTAGTATATCATTACTTTCTAGGCATTCTGTTGAGATTCTCTTTTGTATTTTTTCTTTCCAAATAGTATCTTGCTTGCCGTTATGAAGAATATTGCCACCGTTACTTGTAACAACATACTCAGGAATAATTTCATTTTTGAACAATAAAAGGCGCTGAAACTGTTCAATAGTTCTTGTGGTGACTGGGATGAAATGTGAGTGCAATTGCAGTTTTTTTAATAGCGAAATGGTTTTATACGATATGAAAGAAATCTCTTTCCCATCCAAAGTTTCAATGAGTTGAATGGATGCATCTTCTATATGAGCGCGAAATGATTTGCGAGAATAAATAAGGGTTTGGTCAAGATCGCTGGCAAAAATCATGTTGTTTTCCTCATAAGGGGTTTAATTAGACCGCAACATGAATAGGTCATATTTTCGTATATTTCCACAGGGACATTCTTTTCTTTTGCAAGAAGTAAAATATGTTCTAACTCAGGATTATTTTCTGTTCGTATTAAAATTTTCCAAGGCATTCTCCGTAGTAACACGCGAGTTGTTTCACCAACTCCTGGTTTGATTAAGTTAATATCCTCTATTCTAAAATGTGTTTGAATAGATTGGATGTCTTTTAGCCCCTGCCAAGATGGCTTTGTGTATGTTGAAGCAATATGATGTAATTGTTCGTTTATATGAAAATGAGCAGAAGGGAATGATGTTGCTACTTCGTCGATAAAAAAGTTGGATAAGTCTTCTTGTTCTAGTTCTTTATAATATTTAACACCATGAAAATCATTTGAACCAATAAAGGCATCATTTAATACAGTACGACTAATTAATCCTGATACGGTTGCATTTAAGCAAGCGCTTGGAATGAGAAAATCTTCTCGGGTGCCATAAATTGAAGTGCAGTAACCAGGATCAGCAAGTACCGCCATGCAATGAGAAATCTGTGTATTGTTTTTCTCGTTAAAATCAAGTATTGCATGTTTTAGTTCTTTTTTTATTGCTCCCTTTCCTGTCCAACCGTCAATAAATTGCATCGTCTCATTTGGATGGTGCTTTAAAATATAGCGAAGAGCATTTTCATCAATACCTCTTCCACGAATAATCGAAATACAATAATGTGGTACATCAAGATTATAACGATAACGTATATAGCGCTTTATGAGAACACCGATAGGCGTACCTGCACGTGCTAATGAAACGAGGACAAGATTTGTTCCTTTATTCTGTATGATTTGCTCTGCAACGACGCCAACAGCAACTGCTATTTTGTGTTTATATTTTTGCATTGAAGAGAAGAATAAATCCATATAGGCTTTAGACGGCTTATATTCGATTGGCAACATTTCAGAATAATGTGTGCCAGATTGAATCGCTCGTTCTCTCGTTTTTGTTGAACTTTCTTCCAGCATGTCACTAATATCTTTTAATAGAAAAATAGCATCTTCACGGCTATAACTACCAATATTTGAATCTACTTTTACTCTTTCCATAGTTATCGACCTTCCTTTTCTATTCTTTTTGAAAATGAGACGATATGAATAATTGGAATAACCGTTTGTAATTGCTTTAAAAGAGGAGATAATGATTCCTCATCTAAGTCACGTTCTATAAAAAGGAATACTTCATCGTAATCATGAGATGAAATATTATAAAAATAATTCGTAATAGTAGCATCCTCAGGACTTGGATACGAAAAACGATTATAAATAGCATACTGCACCCCATTTTGGTCAGGATGGATAGGGCTTCGTGTTGTAGATTGATATAAAATGTTTTCCCCCATTTGAGCAGCAATTTTCATAGGGATATACATAAACTCACCAGTTCCTAGACAAAGCGATCGTTTTCCTATTCGTTTTTTCTTTAAGTCATTGCCAACCTTTTGAGCGAAATTATGGATTTGTATTTGTTCATGCGCTGAAATACCGAAGCGACCTGTATGCTTTATATAATTTGCTTTACGTTCAATAGATGTATAAGGTAATGTCGGACAAGCAATTGTATGCTTTTGAAAATGAGGCTCTGTTCCTTTGTTGTGAATTTCTTTCTTGGAAGTAGTTAATGGATGTCCAGTCGCACGAATGGTTCCGCCCAATAAAGAAATAACGTGAATTTTTATTTGAAGTTCATCTTCTAGTTCTTTAAATTTGTTTCGATGTGTATCGGAACGCCAATCTAGTAAAGAGGCGATGGTGTATTCTTCTCGTGGGAATTTCTCTTGAATGGACCTGATAATATTTAATGCTGTTTTTCCTGTTGTCATCTCATCATCTACAAGGATAATTGGATTTTTGTTTTGGAAAAAATTTTTATCCACATAACAACGGTGCGATGTTGCATGGGAATGCTCTTCTTCAAATGTAATAACGGGTTCAAGCTCAGGTATCGATTCCCTAGTTGTATGCACATACTTTGCATTTTTGAAACATTGAAACATAGAGTGACCGAGTGCCGTTGCTGTTTCAGCAAAGCCGATAAATAAAACTTCTTCCTGTAACGGATATTGATAATGAAATACCTCTTCTGGAATTTCATCCATTTCTGAAGAAATGAGATTTAAAATTTCTTTCTGAAATGGATGAACAGTGTTATGTAGTATTTCCATATATCTTGCAGCAAGAGCGTATCCGCTTGCTAAAGCAACTACTGGTTTAACAGGAAGATGCTTTCCAAGAATGGTACTCACAAATAAAAAGCTACGCTTCTTATTTACCCTCGCAGCCATTTGAAAAAAAGAGTCTAGCGCTAAGTTATATGGATCATCACGTATTTCTATATGAACTTGTATATCATTTAAAATGTTATACGAGTTGCTTTGTGTTTGTAATAAGGAGATCGGTGAATTTTTTATTTTCATGTAGCACCCCGTAAATATTAGATTTTAAAATGACTTTGCGAGCCCAATTGTAGTGTGGCTTTACTTCATTCATTTTGTTAGCAAAGCTACTTTTTAGCACTCCGTTATACGTATCAGCATTTTGTAAAATAGATTTTGCATCTAAATAATCTTCCAGTGTGACAATGTGCATCGCTTGTACAATATTAATATGAGAAGGATGAATAACTGTCTTTCCAATTAATCCATTCGCTTGATCAAGTGATACTTCATGTATGAGCCCATCTTCATAATCATTAGAAAAATACTCCCATACACATCCTGAAATTATATATTGGTTAGTTGCTCTAGAGAAAATATTAATAATGTCCGAAATACAATCACGAATAACAGTAATATCATAGATAGGAGTATATTTATTACGACGAATGCCAAATATACTTGAAAAATCTGTAGCACCAATGCGTATGTTTAAGATGAAATCGTAGTAGGAATCTAGCAAATCTTTTATTTGTAATAGTGATTCTAAGCGCGTTTCTTTATGCATAATTTCCGGTGATTCTAAAATCGGCATTCCGTAAAGTGAAAATGAATATAGCTCGTTAATATATTTAAGCTGATTGATGTATAATCTTCCATTAATTGGTGTGAATTTTGGGAAGACGAAGCCACATAAACAATGAATGGCACTGCCTAGTTCAGTAACAATTGCTTTCATTTGATTTGGATTTCGAACTCTAATGAAAAGAAGTGGTATGTCTGTTTGGTGCAGTATGTTAGCACTGACTAAGTTGGCGATTTGTTGTATTTGGACTACGATGTTTTGTTCTGCAAGTTTTACTTCCTCATCACTAATAGAATCCTCCAGGCAAAGAATAATCGATGTAGCACCTATATGTTTTTTTCTAATGATATCTTCAGCAATCGTCTCTTTCGTACCGGGTGTATAAAGGGTAGCACCTAGTGCGTAAGCCAATTGCCCTTTCTCTATATCTTTTGAAAAACTAAGAGGTTCTTTATAGAAAAATTTTCGTTTCTCTTCCAAAGATAGATAAGAAAAGTAATTCAAATTGTCACCACCTTAATTTGAATGATTCTGTTTAATCGTAACATAATAAGAAAAATCTTCCATGGAAATAAAGTAGAAAATATAAAAAATATATTGAGAAAGATGAATTATAAGATGAATATCGAATATTGTTAGTAGGCATATAATAGGGGGACAAGGGAAGATGGATATACATAAGTTAACAGAAGAAGAAGCAAACGAAATAAGTACGTGGACGTACGATGAACCGTATACGTTATATAGCTTTTCAGGAGATGCTGAAGTAATAGAAGAGCTATTAGATGGGACGTATTACGGTTGTTGTGATGAGAAGCGAGAATTCATCGGCTATTTTTGTTTTGGAGAAAATGCACAAGTTCCAGGCAGAAGAGATGCCAATTTATATGAAGGCGAAGATGTAGTAGATATAGGAATTGGAATGAAGCCCGAGTTAACAGGGAAAGGGATGGGAAAAGAATTTTTTCAAGCTGGGATAGCGTTTGCTGCTGAGGAATTCAATTCGAAAATGTTGCGACTGAGTGTAGCGACATTTAATGAGAGAGCGATTAGGCTATATGAAAATATTGGATTTCAAGTAGGACCTGTTTTTTGGAGCCGTGGAAGAGAGTTTATGCTTATGGAATATGAAAGGCCGTCAGTATGAAACTGACGGCCTAGATACGTTACTCTGAATGCTCAGCACGGTGCGCTAAACGGCTTGAAGCAGCGGCAGCGATTCCGCCAACGATATCATCAAGGAATGTGTGCACCTGTCCAGTTGATTTATCATTTAAGTATTCTAAAATACCTGGTTTTAATTTATCGATATATCCAAAGTTCGTGAAACCGATAGAACCGTACACGTTAACGATAGAAAGCGCGATGACTTCATCGATTCCATATAGTCCTTCATCGCGTTTTACGATATCTTGTAACGGTTGACTTAATAGTCCTTTTTCAGCAAGGACATCAAGTTCAATGCCTGTAATAAGTGCGTTTTGTACTTCTCGTTTTGATAGTACACGCTCAACGTTATAGCGACATTCTGACATCTCTAAATTTGCATGGTATTTCTTTTGAAGAAAATGAACAAGATCAGCAATATCGTCAATTGTTACACCGCGCTCTTGTAATAGTTGTAATGCTCTTTCTTGTAGTTGATTTGAGTCTTTCATGTTTATCACCTTTTTTTCTTTTTAGTATTTGTATACGTTTCGTTGCTTTATCATGTGCATAGGAATGAAAGGCGAGCACAAGCTCATATATATAAAGAAAAACCATAGGTGGCGACTGCGATGATTCAGCATATTTATGAGCATTATCACATGCATGTTAAAGAATTAATCCCCCTTGGCCCCTATAAAAGCTTTTGGATTCGCAACAAAATTTATGTACTTGTTCCAATTGGAGAAATGGAGGAAGAAGTACTTGTAGAGATGAAAAAGCTCAGTGATTATATGAACCAGCAAGGGGATATAACTGTTTCGACTTTCGTTCCGACTATACACGGCTACTATGTAAGTGAGATAGAAGAAAAAAATTATTGCTTATTAAAAGGTATGCGTATGTTAGAGCGACATGCTACATCATTAGGAAGTGAGCTTTCTATATTCCATAAACGTGGCGCATTCTTTCCAGAAGAAGTTGAGCAATTAAGCCGCATTGGTGAATGGAAAGCATTATGGGAAAAAAGGCTCGACCAATTAGAAAAGTTTTGGCAATCGCAAGTGATGAACCATCCTTCAGACGTATTCGATCAATTGTTTATTGAATCCTTCCCGTATTACTTAGGAGTTGCAGAAAATGCAATTCAATATGTTGTCGATACAGAAATGGACGATACACCACAAATAACTGACGCAGCAACAATTTGCCAAGAACGATTTACACCTTTATTATGGCATCAAACGAAGCGCTTAAAACTTCCTTTTGATTGGGTATATGATCACCCAAGTAGGGATATAGCAGAATGTATTCGCTATATGATGATAGAAAAAAAGAAAGATTGGGAGCAAACGGTAGTTCAATTCATTACAGATTATGAACGTAATTATTCGCTCTCTTCATTTGGTTGGCGCTTATTATTCGCAAGGCTTCTGTTCCCGCTTCACTACTTTGAAACGGTTGAACGATATTATCAAACAGGAAACGAAGAACAAAAAGGCATATATAGAGCTCGTTTAGAAATCATTTTACATGATGTGAAGCGCACTGAGCAATTTATGAATCATTTTTACGAGTCATTTCGTTTACCAGTTGATAAGTTAGGCATTAGGAAATTAGATTGGCTATCTTAAAAGTATAAAAAAGAGGCCAATTGAGGTCTCTTTTTTATACCATAAAAGATACCCATTTCTATCTTTATATAATAAGAAGCTATGCTCCTACTTTTTGATCTGTACATATAGTTAAAATAATGTGGTGTCTTTCAATTTTTTCATTTACCTTTTTTAATAATTCTTGTTGTATTTCTTTAAATAAAAATTGATAGCTCGTATTCCATGTCGGTATAACGGGTGAAAGACTTAATAAATATTCTTTTTTCTGTTCTAATTCTTGAATTGTTACAAAAGTACTCCCTATTTTTGGCATACGTCGTCCCCCCTATGTTTTTCGCTTTATATGTGTGAACGATTCACTATATATTAATTATCGCATTTTTTGAGAAGGATTTCCAATTTTGTTTTATGATGTTAATAGTGTGGGGGAGTATGTTTTGTTTGCGTACAAAAAAAGAGACCAAATATGGTCTCTTTTCTTAGAAGTAGCTTTGAACGAGCCGCTTCTGCTTTTAGATAATGTCTAGCTCCAGCGGCTAGAACAGTCGGCCATTTCGCGCCTTCCTGTGAGGCAAAAAGCGCCTCTTCGTCAGGAGCTCCAATGACCTTCTGTTCTGAACGAGCCGCTTCCGCTTTTAGATTAAAATACTTGTTCTACTTCAATAACGCCTGGTACTTCTTCAAGTAGTGCGCGTTCGATACCAGCTTTTAGTGTGATTGTAGAACTTGGGCAGCTTCCGCATGCACCCATAAGGCGTAGTTTTACGATACCTTCTTCAATGTCTACTAATTCAACGTCTCCGCCATCGCGAAGTAAGAATGGACGTAATTTATCTAATACTTCTAGTACTTGTTCTTGCATATGTGGGTTTTCCATTTTTATCGACTCCTTTCATCAGTTTTATTATAATCAAGATAGAGGGGAAAATCTATTTTTTCTGTTCTTGTTTTATTGTCGAAATATTTTATCATGTGTACAACGTGTTTTTTCAGTATAGGGGTATGGAATAAGTTTGTAAAATGATGTGCTTATGTACTAAGGTATCTGAATATACTGTTAGAGCAAGAAGTGGGGGAGAAGAAATGGTTAATGTGCAAGTGTATGGGACGAAAGTGATTTGTGCGAGTTGCGTCGGAATGCCATCTTCAACAGAAACGTTTGAGTGGTTACAAGCGGCGATTGGTCGTAAATATGAAGGACAAGAAAATAAATTTAATTTCGAGTATATTGATTTTCAACAAGAACAAGAAGATGAAGAGAAAAAAGCATTCGCAGAGCGAGTAGTGGAGGAAGATTTATTTTATCCAGTCGTTCTTGTAAATGGAGAGATTGTTGGAGAAGGAAATCCTCGTTTGAAGGATGTTTACGAAGAAATCGAGAAATATTTATAAAGCAGGAAGTCTTTGCGAATTTGCAAAGGCTTTTTTTAATGGAGGGATAGATGTGGAGAATGGAATAAAACATGCTTTACCAGGAGAAGTGAAACAGTTAATGGAGCAGTACATAGTAGAATTAAAAGAAATTTTTTCGGATGAAAAAATAGTCGGGGTATACATTTACGGATCAATCGCGCTAGGAGCATTTCATATAGAAACGAGCGATGTGGACTTTGTTACGGTAATAAGTGATTCCGTGAATAAAGCTGAAAAACAGCAAATTATAGAGCTGCATAAAAAACTTAGGAAAAGTACGTTAGGTAAAAGAATGGATGGTATGTATATTCCGCTTGCTGATTTAGGGAAATACAATCATGAAATAAATGAGTACGTGTATTGTGCAGAGGGGAAAGCGGATAGTGGTTACTGGGACATTAATGCAGTAACATGGTGGACGTTGAAAAACCAAGGTATTACAGTTATCGGGAAAGAAGCAGAAGACCTTCCGTTTCAAATAAAGTGGAACGATGTAGTAAACACAATGAAATATAACGTAGAACATTACTGGCTTGAAAAAGCGAAGCGTCCTTATTTATTTTTCATAGAAGAATGGGTAGAATCAGCTGTCGTTACGATGGGACGTATTTTATATACGTTAGATCATAAAACAATCGTTTCAAAAGATAGAGGATTGCAATATATGTTGGAACTTTACTCTCATAAGTGGGAGCCTTTATTAAGAGAAGTAGAGCGAATGCGGCATAATCCAAAGGAAAAGCGAAAGCTCTCTAGTTGGAGACGGGCTGATATGACGAAGAGGTATTTGCTTAGTGTGATTGAGGAGTGTAGGCGAAAGTGGTAGGTGAATAGTAAAAGCATCCTTTGTATGAAGGGTGCTTTTACTATTTTTAGATAATGAAAAAATGCTTTTTCTTGTAATATTGGAACGACAGCTATTATGGAAGTAATGGAATGTATAGTTGTCTTTATTAAATTTTCATAAGATGCCCACGTTTGAAACCAGTCGAAAATAGTAGAAAGGTAATTCGGAATGTCGATAGTTTCATGTGAAACATTATGTAATAACTGGTTCTGTTTCATATGTATAGGCTCTATCCTTGTTCGTAGAATGCAATCGAATAGTGAGATGTTTTCTTTTACTTGTAATTGGTCCGTAATAAGTTGCGGGAGACCAATTGGATGAACACCTATATTTATATAGAAATCATCTCCAAACTGGCTTTTTTGTATATGAATGATCTTATAAAATCCGTTGTCAGCTTTGGAAAATGTATGTCTTTTCTTCTTAAATCCAAGTGGTTTTAAAGCAACGTGTAAATTTGTAATAAAATCTTGCTCCTCTTTAGAGCGAAGCTTATTCTTCATCATAATCGTAAGTAGTTAAGTTTTGTAAGAAGCTTTCAAAGTTAGGTGCTAATTCAATAATTTCCTCAAACTCATTATCGATAAATATAACTGGAGGGTTTTTAGCTACATTTCGATAGTCTAATGCAATCCATGTATGTCCATCACCAGATAAAAGTACGATATTCTCAGGCATTTCCCATTCTTGAATTAAATAATGGCTCTCTAAAATACTAGATTCATTCTCATTAAAAGAAATGCCATATAAACCAGAAACATTAACGTGATCATCTGCCCAAGAATTTGGCTCTGAAGTAGGGTGAGCATCAAGGCGAAGAGTTCCCCCATTTTGTTCTTTTAGAAGGTTTATGTATGATTCTGGGAGCTTTACGTTCAGTACTTCTTCTGCTTTTTTTATTAGTTCGTCGTTAATAGGGGCTAATTTTAAATAATCATCTTCTGCCCAAAGTGTAGTCTTCATATTGGATCACCTCAAATAATAGTTTTAAGAATCTTATTTCATATATTATAGTTAGTTTAAATGACGAGCAATAGAAGGATGAGAATAATATGGATGTGTATGAATCCCTTGAGCACGTAAATTCTAAAGAAGACTTATTGAGGTTTATATCTTCAAAAGGATTTTAAAGTGAATAGGGGAATATAGAGGTAGAGACTTATTTAGAGGCATTACATGGTTGGTTAGGTGATTATGAAGGTGTTTATATAAATCAAGGAGAGAAGCTTCCAGAAAATATTCCATGGAAGTTTATTGCCCAGATGTTACTTGCGGCAGCTTATTATGAATAAAGTTAGATTTTTAAAAGATAGAATGGAGAAAATATTATGATTAACCATAATAAAATTAAACAACTTTTAGCATATGTAGATCGTGCTGAGGATAATGAAATTGAATTAGAGTATGAATTTGAACCACTGATGATAGGATTATTTAAAAGTGAAGAAATAGAAGAAGGGCAACTTGGTTATAGCTTTGATGATGAAGGTCAAAGTTTAATCGGGGATGAAGAAGGAGACTGGAAAGATGGATGGATTGTAGTTGGGATAGATTCATATCTCGGAGATCCAATCTTTGTAGATAGTAATGATGAGAATTGTCCAGTTTATACAGCTATGCACGGTGAAGGAGATTGGGAGCCGGAATGTATAGCTAAGCGTATAGAAGATGTTATTGAGAAAGTGAAAGGAAATGTGGAATAGTTGTGTGGTGATGAAAAAGAGCTCTAATTAGAGCTCTTTTTTTCTTTATTATTTCAAGCTCTTATTTGCCTACTTACGTTTTTGTTATGTAAAATGAAACTATAAATAAAATAAGCAGGTGAAAAGACACATGTCCAAGAAATTAGTTAATTTACGTATTGATTTTGCGTTTAAACAATTATTTGGTACAAGTGGTAGCGAAGATATTCTTATTACATTTTTGAATGCGATGTTACAGGAATCTTTGGAATCACCAATTGCTTCATTACAACTAGAGGATCCTCATTTACATCGTCAATATGAGGACGATAAATTATCGATTTTAGATGTTTTAGCTACATTAAATACGGGTACAAAGGTTAATGTGGAGATTCAGTTGAATAATAATCATCATATGATAAAACGAAGTTTATACTATTGGGGAAAATTATATACATCTCAACTGCAAAAAGGGATGGCGTATAGTGAACTTTGTAAAACAATTACTGTGAACTTATTGAATTTTAACATGTTTCCTGAGTATGGTGAGTTTCATACAACGGGGGTTCTTTGGAATAGGAAACAGAAAAGAATATTAAGCGATGACATAGAAATTCATGTTGTCGAGATTCCAAAATTAATGCGGCAGTGGAAAGCGGAAAAAATAAATCCTTGGGAAGATGCATTTGTACGTTGGTTGTTATTGTTACCGGCGAATGAAGATGAACAATTGACAGAACTATTGGAGGATATTGCGATGAGCCAAGACCCAATGTTACAAAAAGCGATGAATAAATGGGAAGATATGAGCCGAGATTCTTCTTTCAGGCAAGCATATGACGCCAGAGAAAAAGTACTAATGGATGAGGCTGCGAAATTTGCGCATGCAGAAAAGGAAGGACTTAAAAGAGGAATCGAACAAGGAATCGAAAAGGGAATTGAAAAGGGAATTGAAAAGGGAATTGAAAAGGGAATTGAAAGAGGAATCGAAAAAGGGAAAATACAGTTAATTCGTGGGATGTATGAGAAAGGGATGCCGATTGAAGATATCGCGAAGTTTACTGATTTAAATATAGAGGAAATTAGGGAGTTATTAAGATAAGATTTAGCCGTTCTTTAAGGAGAAAATATGTTATAAAAGAGGAATCCATTGAAGGATTCCTCTTTTATATAAATTAAGAAATAATTAACATGGTGTATTAAATGGTTTATATATAAGTA
>NZ_JBHWYR010000025.1:0-62232 GCF_042728695.1 Bacillus sp. NPDC060175 | reverse complement strand
ATATATTAAAATGATTATATTTTCTATAACCATTCTCAATATTTTGCTTAGGCTTGACCAAATCCTTTTCCTCATAGAACTTCAAAGTATCTCTAGATACACTTAAAAATTTAGCGACTTGTCCAATTGTGTACATTATATTCTCCTTAATCATTGCTACTTAATCTTTTACATTCATACTACATATTCTTTAAACCATCTAATTTCCCTTCCAATAACCATATACTTACTACTTCCCAGCACTACATCTCATTTCCTTATTTTCCCTAAAAAAAGAGACACAGAGATTTCTCCCCATGCCTACTTATAGCTTTAAAAGTTAACTACTGAATATTTTTATTGCACTCTAATTGGTTTTGAATTCCTGACCTATCAATTTGAATCCAATACTCTGCAATTTTTCCATCTTCTACTCTATACACCGCACTTGCTATTTGAATTATTGGGAGTCCTGTAGGTTGATATCCATCGATCTCTCCTAGATGCATACCCACTTGTTTCCAACGTACATATACTTTACTTCCTTGTACTAAAAATTCTTGAATTTCTAAAGAAAAATTACCGTATACTTCAATCATCTCTCTTACATGTTCAGCATAATCTTCAGGTGTTCTGCAAACTGTTTGTTCTTCTTCAGATACAATTTGATGTGCCAATACTTTTTCTGCCATTAATTGATTTGAATAGTCAGGATTGTTCCCTGAACGTACTTCTTCAAAAAATTTTCTAACAATTTGTTCTGGCGTCATATAAAAACCCCCTTATTAATAAACCCAATACTAATCATATCACAGTTTATTTTAATCTAACTATTAAAGTAAACTGCTTTATGTGTACAATAAAAAGACAAAATCTCTTCTTTCTTAAGATATCCCAATTGATTCCCCTGAAAATTCACAATAACAATCACCTACTTCTTCACCGCATGAACATAATGTACCGTCTCAAAAGCTTCTAAATAATCGTTTCGTCCTTCAAAATATAATTTATTTATGTCCTCTGGTGATAAATGCTCATAAATGAGTAAACCCGACTTTTCTAATAGTGCTTCCATTTCTTCATAAGAGAAACATGATTTCATCGGTTCTCCGCCTACCGTAGCCATTTTCACCATGTTTTCAACTCGATTGGACAATCCTTTTTCCGTAAATAAGTTTTCATCAGGATAATCGAAAACGATAGAACTCCCCTCTGGAACCATCTCGAATAAACATTCTATTAAACTAGCAAGTTCCTCTTTCTTTAAATAGTACGTAACACCTAAAAGACTAAAGAAAGTTTTTTTATTTTCAAATCCTTCATTGCGCAACTGTTCATAGGAAAATCCTTTCGTAAAATCCATCGAAACAAAATGAAGGTTATTTGGAATTTCAAATTCAGCTTCTTTCACTTTTACCTTCTTAGCCTGTTGCGTAGAAGGATGATCCACTTCAAATATTTCTATTTTATTTTCTAATTCTCGGTGTCTAAAACTAAACGTATCTAATCCCGCACCGAGTATGACGTATTGTTTTGCTCCTAGTGTAATTTCATGTAGTAATACTTTTTCACAATAGGCTGCACGTGCTAAAGATGTTGGTGACAACTGAACTTGCGTAATCCATTTTAATATTTCTTTTGGATTGTTTTGAAACCGCTCTGCAATGTCTTTATTGAAAAAATGTATCCCTTGAACCATGTTCATTTCAATATTGTTACGCTCTTTTTGTGAAATTAAATCTTTAGCTACACAATCATCAAAGATTGTAGGATTATCAAATTCACTATGATACGCCCTTCCGAAAGCTGATACTAACGACGTTACACTTGCTTCACCTTTGTTCATGCACATACACTCCTTCATTTTCACAACAAAAATAGGGTTCCCCTGGCCAGGAGAACCCTATTATACACGTTATTTTTATATTGGTAAATTATAGCATAAATAAGTTTTTTTGTCAAGTTTCCAGCCTGCTAACACTCTGACACTTTGTATATTCTCTGGCAGGAAAATCGAAATTATATACACAATTTTCCGAATTATTTATTCATTCTTTTTTGAGCAGTATTAGTATCTTGAGATACTGGTATATGTTCGGTAGCTCTAGATAAACCTGTTTTTGGCATATTAACATAGATTGCTTCAGAAGCACCTTTTTCTATTTGATAAGTTTCGTGAAAAACACCAACACTCCCATTATCTTTAATCTTATTATTGTAGGATTTCCAAGCATATGAATGATTTTTTCCGTGAGCATAGTTTACTAATTCGTCGAATCCCTTCCAGTATTGAATTAGAATCACTTTTCTCCAACTAAATAAGAATTCTGTATGTAAGAAACCCCATTGTGGATTTTGATACAATTCTTTAATCATAGGTCCCATAGCATTAAAAACTGGTATCCACTTCCAAAATTTTAATAGGTTATTAATACGCATACCAATAATAAAAACAACAAATTCTTGATCCTTGCTATTGGCTATATGCCTGCCGTTGAAAATTTCAGCTCCCACTTTAATCCCCCCTTTTTTACTGAACATAAATAATGTGCAGCTCCCAAATAAACCATAACACTTCCCCATGAAATTTCCAATTACTTTAACATAGATTATGAAAGGCTGTACTTAGCAATAAAAGGTATATGTTTCCCACCTCTTTTGTTATTAACAGCTATCACTAATATTTGCCTTAGATCTCCTTTTCGCCAGGAACATTTCCATACTTTAGGGCTTTTTTTGAGCTTCAAATAATTGTTCCTTATGCTTCACCTCGAGAGGAGTAAACGAAATTAAAATTCCTTCTGTATATCTATTTCAATAATCATAATGTTGCTATCTCCTTTCTAACAGTATATTATTTAGTTCGTTTGAGTTAAGACAACATCACAACACACTCCTTCACATCTTTTGCAAGACTAGCGTTCAAACTTGCAGGAACAACAAAAAGCTAATCAACTCCCCTACTCTATAAAGTAAATAAGAGATTTTTAAAATTACATATTCTTAGATTAATATGTAAATACTTCCTCTAGTCGCCGCACTTGGTATATAATAATAAAATAATCTACTTCTATATGCTCAAGTCTACACAAAACAGCTCACGCATATGAAAGAAAAGAGGTATAAAAATATGAAGACAAAACAAACGATTGCTGCGTCTACACTAGCTTTAGCAATGATCGCTGGTGCAAACTCAGCCCATGCGGAAGTAAATGATGCTACTCCCCAGCAAAGTACAGGAGATCGATTAGCTGAAATTAAGCAACATAAACAAGAGTTAGATGCGAAATTGCAGCAGCACAAAGAAAATGTGGATCAAACATTAAATGAACTTAACCAAGTTAAGGAAAATGTTGATACAAAGGTTAATGAACTACATGAACGTAAACAAGTTGCTGATGAAAAAATCGGCGAAATCAAACAACATAAACAAGAGTTAGATGCAAAACTTCAGCAAGACAAACAAATCGCTGATGAGAAAATCGCTGAAATTAAAGAGCATAAAAAGCATGTAGATGAAAAAGTTGCTGAAATTAAAGAGCATAAGCAAACTGTTGATGAAAAGGTTAATGAGATTAAGCAGCATAAAGAAAATATCGATGCAAAGGTTAATGAACTTAAGGAAGTAAAAAAACAGGTAGATGGAAAATTAGCTGAGTTAAAGAAAGCGAAACAAACTGCTGAGGACAAACTTGCTGAGCTAAAAGAAAATAAGCCGAATACTGGGAACACGTTAGAGGAGCTTAAGAAAATTAAAGGCAATTTAGATAGTCTTTCCGCTAACTTAGAACTAGCTAAACAAGATGTAAAAAACAAACTAGCTGAATTACAAAATGTTAGACAAGACTTAGAAAATAAATTAAATGAAATTAAGCAATCTAAACAAACTGTTTCAGACGATTTAACAAAGAAAAAACAAGACTTAGATATTAAAATAAACGATTTTAAACATACTGAGAAAAAAATTGATGACAAATTAGCTGAGTTACATACAACGAAGCAAAATGTAGATAACAAGATTAATGAAGTATCACACCCTACACAAACGACAGCTAATAATAACAATACTACTGTTCCATCGAAAAACACTGCTAGAGAACTTCCTAACGCTGGTAGTGAGCAATCAAGTAATATGGCTTTAGGAATGTTATCTGTCTTAGGCGGCGTTTTATTACTTACGCGTAATAAAATTAAAAAAGTTTTTATAAAGCAATTATAATTTATATTATATAATCTACTGTCTCTTCTTTAAGACCCTTGCATCGGCTTCTTAAAGAAGAGACCAATTATAGGTACGTTTATGAACTAGCTATTCCTCTAAATTTAGATTCTCTCTCTATCCACATATCATTTGTTGTAAAGGCAAACCTTTTCATTTTTGCATTATGATAATCCCCTGAAAGCAAATATATATCAATTATTTTTATCCCATTTCAAACTTATATTAATTCCTTATGCTTTAACAAAACAAGAAAACCTTCACTCATACTGTAATTCCCCTAAGTCATACTGATAGGAAAATGTACAATTCTTTAACAAAGTTCACTCTCAATTCATACACTACTAATAGAACTTGTGTAGCAATAAAATTTTCCAAATCATCTAGACTGCCACACATTCAACCTCTACTAGTGCCTACAGGATATTTTCATCCTCCCTCTCATACAGTCTTTATTCTTCTAATTACTACATGACCATGTTCCATTGCTACATTCGAACGACATCTATAAATATTTATAAGGAGTGAAATACATGGGTTCAACAAAACTCACAGGACGGGTAATTTACAAAGGAGACCCCGGTTATATAGAAGCTATTAAGAATTGGAATCCTTACGTTGATGTCTTCCCCCTCGTCTTTGTTTTTGCACAAAGTTCATATGATGTCAGTAACGCCATTAAATGGGCTCGCGAAAATCATGTTCCCTTACGTGTCAGAAGCGGTCGGCATGCGCTAGATAAAAATCTTTCTGTAGTAAATAGCGGCATTGTTATCGATGTAAGTGATATGAACAAAGTTAGTTTAGATAAAAAGAATGGTATAGCAACCGTTCAAACTGGAATTCACGTCGGCCCACTTGTAAAAGGACTAGCTAGAGAAGGTTTTATGTCACCATTTGGAGATAGTCCAACAGTTGGAATCGGTGGCATTACAATGGGCGGTGGATTTGGAGTAGTCTCACGAACAATCGGTCTAATAAGTGATAATCTTATTGCTTTGGAAACAGTAGATGCAACAGGCCGAATCATTCAAGCAGATCTATGTTGCAATAAAGATTTATTATGGGCTTCTAGAGGTGGTGGTGGTGGAAATTTCGGATACAATACTGAATATATATTGAAGCTTCACCGTGCCCCTAATACTGCCACAGTCTTCAATATCATTTGGCCATGGGATCAGTTAGAAACTGTTTTCAAAGTCTGGCAAGAATGGGCTCCTTTTGTAGACTCACGATTAGGATGCCTACTTGAAATTTACAGCAAAATAAATGGACTTTGTCATGCAGAAGGTATTTTTTTAGGTTCAAAAAACGAGCTTATAAACTTATTAGAACCTTTAACAAGTGCTGGAACTCCAACACAAATTGTTATAGAAGAATTACCTTACCCAGCCGCTATAGATTTCTTAGATCCAGATGAGCCAATCCCTGGTCGATCTGATCAGAGCGTTAAGTTTTCTTCGGCTTGGGCACTTAACCTTTGGCCGGAAGAGCCTATTTCAATTATGAAACAATTTTTAGAAGAAGCTACTGGAACAGAAGCTAATTTCTTTTTTATTAATTGGGGAGGTGCTATAAGTAAAGTACCTAGCAATAAAACAGCTTTCTTTTGGCGTAGCCCATTATTTTATACGGAATGGACTGCTAGTTGGAAAGATAAGTCCGAAGAGGCTGCAAATCTAGCATCAGTTGAAAGAGTACGCCAATTAATAAAACCTTATGTAACTGGTTCTTATGTTAATGTTCCAGATCAAAACATCGAAAATTTCGGACAAGAATATTACGGATCAAACTTTGCTAAACTTCGGAAAATAAAAGCAAAATATGACCCTGAAAATCTATTCCGTTTTCCACAAAGTATACCACCCTCTTCCTCTTGTTAATGCATGACAAAATAAATAAAGCCTCTTTAATTTAAATAGAAAAAGGAACTCTTACAATCGTAAGAGTTCCTTTTTCATCATACCAATTTCCCATCTCTAAGCGTCAATATACGATCACATACATCAAGCATTCTTTCATCATGTGTAATCATAATTGCTGCTTTTTGACTTTCTTTCACTTCACGTTTCATCATTTCAACGACTTCACGAGCACGTTTTGAGTCTAAGCTTGCAGTTGGTTCATCAGCTAATATTAAATCTGGGTTGTTCATGAAAGCACGCGTGATTGCTACCCTTTGTTTTTCCCCACCAGATAGTTGATTTGGATAATGATTTTTTCTTTCTCCTAATCCAAATGCCGCTAATAAGTGATCCGCACGCTTTTCAGATTCTTGTTTGTTTTCTTTTTTTAGCTTTGCAATGTAAAGCAGTTGTTCTTTTACATTTAAATATGGAACAAGATTTGCGAACTGGAAAATGAAGCCGATTTTTTTCAAACGAATGTCTGTCATTTCCTTTTCTGATAACTTCGTAATATTTTGCTCACGAATGTAAATATCCCCTTTTGACGGTGATAGTAAAGCACCCGCGATTGATAATAACGTACTTTTCCCTGATCCAGAAGGACCAACGATTCCAATAAACTCTCCAGCTTTCACATCAAGCGACATCGGATGAAGGGCTGTTACTTCTGTATTCCCTTCTCCGTACACTTTACTTACTTTGTCTAATTTTAATAATGAAGTCATTACATCCCGCCTCCAATTGCTTCTAATGCATCAACTTTTAATACTTGATATAACGAAATAAGTGTTCCTAAAATACTAATTACGATAAAGATTGCGGCATATTGTGCAATCATCGGTGTTGTTAATAAGAACGGCATACCCGCTGGTAAAATCTGTTCTAATCCTTGTACAAGAACAATACTGATTATCATCGCAACGACTGATAAGAATAACGCCTGTACGACTAAGCTATTTGCTAAATAAGAATTTTTCGTACCGATTGCTTTTAGTACACCTAATTGCTGTGTTTTTTGCAACGTAATTACGTAGAAGAATACACCGATTAGTAACGCAGCGATAACAAGTAAGAACGCAATGATCATCGTTAATGTTCCTTGCTCTTCTTTAAATCCTGGAATACTTTGTAATACTTCTTTTTTGTCGATAACATGTGCATTTTTAATTTCTTTATCTGTATTAAGCGCAATTGCACTATAATCTTTTTGGTTTGGTTGTGAGATAGCGCCCCATACGGCTTCATTTACATAAACGACTGGTGTATGGCTAAACATTTGATCTTTCGTAAATCCTACGATTTTAAATTCTTTCTTTGAAACAGGATCGATAATTGTATCCCCAATATCGATTCCTTTTTCTTTAATTGATTCATCAGCAACCATTTCGTTGTTTGCTGTACCCAATTTCTCACCTTTTACAATTTTCGGTTCTAAAAACGAATCACGTTCACTTGAGAAAATAGCGACATCAACTTTTTTCGAACTATCTTTCTTTTCATAAGTTGAAATTTTTACACGAAACGGAACGGCCTCTTTCTCGCCTACTTGATTTACTACGTTATCTACATCATCTTGCTTAATTTGTGAACGAAGTAATTTATTTTCCGCATCATCTGCTAATACAAACTTATTTGCCTCCATATTTTGAATCGATGAAGCATTATCATATGATAATCCATTTGCTAATCCTGAAATGACAAGGACTAAAAATGATAATAACACCATAATAAGTCCGATTAATCCATATCTTAATTTTGATTGTTTTAATTCACGCAGAGCTAAAAACATTTTGCTCGCTCCTTCCTCTTACTTTCTATGCACTTATAATAAAAAAGAAATATGAACGGAATATGAACAGAAGATTACAAGAGAAAGATTAAATTTTCAGAAAGTATTGAAAATAATTAGATTCCTTGATACAATTCAGTCAAATAATATTGACCGAGTAATTTAATTTGAGGAGTTGATCATTTTGAAGCCCATGTTAACACTAACTACTTATAGCCAACTAAAAGCAATAAGCGATCCACTACGAGTCGAAATGATGATGCGTCTATGCGAACGTCCTTATACAGGACAACTACTATCTGAAAAATTCGGCATTTCAAGGGCGAAAATTCATTATCATTTAAAAGAATTAGAGAAAAATGGTTTTATAGAAATCGTATATACAGAAGAGAAAAATGGCATCGTTCAAAAGTTTTATCAATCTGTTGCTAAAGGCTTCACTCCTGCCGCAGATCTATTACCTCATTTAGAAATATTAAGCGAATCAGGTCGCCAAATCTTTTTACAAATGACGGAAAGAACGAAAAGCCATATTCTTGCTGCACCTGAAGAAGCTTTTACATTACGAAAAATAAGTGAAGACCCTGCTGAGTGGAATTACGTTTCATCCTGCTGGGAGTTTGATGCCACGCCAGAACAATTTCAAGTGTGGGTGAAAAAGTTTTATGAAGTGATGGCTGAATTAAACGAGATCACAAAAGATGCGGATAAAGATCCAAATAGTAAATCATATTACATTTCTACTACTGCGCTACAAATCGACGAAAGAGCAATGCAACGCTTTGTGAAAAAAGAAGAAAAATTGTAATTCGATTTTTTTTTACAACAACGGTCAATTTTATTTTACCGAATAAATTTATTATAAAGGAGTAGATAAAGTGGACGTATTAAAAAACCGGAATTTCCTCTTATTATTTTTAGGGAGAATTTTCACAAACATAGGAGATAGTTTGTATTATGTAGCAGCGATGTGGCTCGTATATAAGCTGAGTGGTAATCCTTTTTATTCTGGACTAGCAGGTTTTCTTACATTATTACCTTCTGCACTTCAGTTTCTTACTGGTCCATTCGTTGATAGATGGTCAATCAAAAACACCCTTGTCATCACACAAGTCCTGCAATGTATTCTTATATTAATCATTCCAATTACACACTACTTCGACCTACTAACAGTTCAACTACTACTCATCATTATGCCCATCGTCGCCTTTATCGAGCAATTCGCCTATCCCGCACAGTCAAAAGCTTTACCACTTCTACTGCATAAAACACAATTATTAAAAGGAAATTCACTCTTCTCATTTGCTTATCAAGGCATCGATTTAATTTGTACGACTCTTTCTGGAATATTAGTAGCACTATTTGGCGCAATTACTTTATATGTGATCGACTCCTTTACATTTGCTATTACTGCGCTTTTGTTCTTTTCATTAAAAATGCCGAAACAAACCGAAACAGGCACATCACTTTCAACTAAACAATATTTCTCTGAATTAAAAGAAGGCTTTTCAATCGTCTTTCGTTCTTTAATGGGCGTTTTCTTAATCGGTTCAGTTGTCGCTAATTTTTCTATCGGTATGACGATGGCAATACTACCTTCTTTTGCAGACTCTTTAGGTGGCGTGAAATTATATGGTTTCTTTTTAGCCACTATATCAGCTGGCAGTTTAATTGGAGCACTATTAAGTTCATGGGTTGGTAAACGTAATGTTGGTCGTGTCTCCATTATTAGCTTTGCAGCTGGCGCTTTCTTTTGGTTTCTCTCTACGTTTGTACCGTTTCAATGGCTATCTATTTTCTTATTCGGCCTAGCTTGGATACCAATTGGTGCGATCAACGTATTATTTGCGACAATTAGTCAAATTGCAATTCCAAATCAATATCTTGGACGTATCAACTCAGTCATGCGAAGTATGGGCACAATTGCTATGCCGTTCGGCTCTTTAATTGGTGGATACACTGCAAATGTATTTAGTAGCCAACTCATTTTCGCGCTCGCTAGCATCGGTATTTTATTTATTTCTCTCGTATGGCTACTTCATCCAAAATTACGTTCATTGCCGAAAGCTGATGAAATTACAGCGGATACTTTTGGGGTTCGGTTTAAGGAAGAACGTGGGAAAGGTGCGGCTTTATAACAAAAAAGAAGACAATTTCCATTGTGAAATTGTCTTCTTTTTCATTTATTTCGGAAGCTCCACCCGAACAGTGGTCCCTTCCCCTTTCGTACTATATACCGAAACGGTTCCATTATGCAGTTCAACAATTTTCTGTACGATAGATAATCCTAAACCGCTACCTTCTACGTTTCTTGCCCTTGCTGTGTCTACTTTGTAAAAACGATCAAATATACGATCCATTTCTTCTTTTTCCATACCAATTCCGTTATCTGATATAGAAATGACAATACTAGATTCTAATTCTTCTACAACAAATTCAACGGTCCCGCCATCGTTTGAAAACTTAATGCTATTCGTAAAAATATTACTCCATACTTGATGAAGTAAGTTTTCATCACCTTGTATAGTGATATTAGGTACATCAAATTCAACGGCGATATCTTTTTCACGCCATTTCCATTCAAGCATAAAAATGACGTCTTTAATTTGCTTTTGTAAGTGAAACTCTTTAATTTGTAGAACTTTCTCTTCTTTATCTAATGAAGCGAGCGTAAGTAACTGTTTACATAAACTAGACATCCGCTTACTTTCTCCCTCAATAATTTTCAAGTAACGTTTTCTTTCCTCTTCACTCATATTCTCCGATTGTAATGTTTTCGAAAAACCTTGTATCGAAGAAAGCGGTGATTGAAATTCATGAGAAACGTTAGAAACGAACTCTTGTCTCATTTGATCTAATTCTTTAATACTCTTTGTCATCTTTTGAAAATTAGTCGCTAGTGTACCAATCTCATCTTTTCGATTTTCATCTAATTCAATATCATATTCACCACTTGCAATCTTTTTGGTAGCTTTCGTAAATGTTCGAATAGGACGCACAATATACCCTGCTGCAATCGCTATAAAAATGATACTTAATACAACGATGAAACCAAGTAACACCGCTAGAAAAATTCTCATCTCACCAAATTGTTGCTGAATGTCAGGACGAATGAATAAAGCGTATTGTTTATCACCATGTTTTAACGGGACACCTACACTATTAATTAATTCATTATCGAAAAATCCTGTAATAAACAGGCGGGTTGGATATGTGGAAACACCATTATACGTTTCACCTTGCAGTACTTTATGAACTGTAGCATCACTAATTGTTATCTTACGAAACGCATTCCCGATGCGCTTTCCATTCTTTTGGTCATCTACAATATAAATTTCATATCCTAATTTCGCAATTGACTGTAAGTATGCCTCTTTATTCTCTTCACTTTGCTTTTCATATAATGATTTTACTTCCTCAGCATACATTAAAATCTTTTCACTATTGTACGGTTTTAACTTCACTTGATAGTACACATTTGTTAATAAAAAACCGATAATACTACTAAGTAGCATAATCCCGACCGTCATAAAAACAAATCTAGAATACAATGATTTCATCTTATTTCAACTCCAACTTATAACCAAGTCCACGTACTGTTGTAATCTGAAAATCATCTGTTCGTTTTGAAAAACGATCTCTCAGTCGCTTCACATGAACATCGACTGTTCGTTCATCCCCTTCAAAATCCATTCCCCATACTAATTCAATTAATTCTTCTCTCGAGAATGTTCTTCCAGGATAACTAGCAAGTTGCGATAATAATTCAAATTCCTTCAGTGGTAATAAAATCGTCTGACCGTTACACTTCACTTCAAACCCTTTTCGATCAATTGTCGTCCCGTGCAGCGTAATAATATCAGCACTCAGCATTTGATAACGGCGCAATAATGCTTTCATACGGAAAATCACTTCAGCTGGTTCAAATGGCTTTACAATATAATCATCCGTGCCAGATATGAACCCTTTTTCTTTATCAACTAACTGATCTTTTGCAGTTAATAAAATTACAGGTATATCATGATACTTCCTGATTTCTTCACACAACGTATAGCCATCAATAAACGGCATCATAATATCCACTATCGCAAGGTGAATATTTTCTTTCTCTAATATCCCTTGAGCTACCTTTCCATCTTCAGCCTCAAAAACTTTAAAACCCTCTTTTTGTAAATGGTAATGTAATAACTCTCTAATATGCTTGTCATCATCAGCTAATAAAATATGTATCATCTTCATTAAACCCTCTCTTGTTCATCCTTCTACATCCTTACATTAAGAAACAATTGGATTTTTTGCAAGAAAAAGAAAAACAATTCCAGCATTAATTTTTTCACGGCAGTTAGCCAAATTTTAAAATCCATTAAGTGAAATTATTGAGGTTATCAAAGATACTACGCATTAGAACCGCAATACAGTACAACAGATCGTATGATAATGTAGCTTTGGAATAAAGGTTCATTAATAATACCTACAAGCCAATATTTTACGATAAATAAAAAGAATCCATTTTGAAATAGATTTTAAATAGACTAAACTAAGAAGAGGATATTACGTTCAATATATGAGCGTATATCCTCTTTTCTTATAAACATTAGATTACTTATACAGATAATAAAAATAAAACTCTATATGTATACTGAATTCGGAAAAGTTTGTATGATTTAGGTAGCTAACGTATCTCATAACGGAAAGCGTTGTGAGGTCTTTAGACTGAGCGTTAATTTTTTTAGGGGTGAAGTGCTATGAGAGTACAAGAGATTCTCTTAGAGAATAACAACAAAGGATACATATTACTGGATCAAAAAGGATTCCCTGTAATAAATCATTTAGGAGGTGACAATTATTAATGAAACAACAAGAACGTATTATCTTTCGTGAGGTTCAGCGACCACAACAAATTTGGGTATGGATACTCATATTGGGGATTGCAGCACTGATGTGGTATGGATTCATTCAACAAATTATCCTTGATACCCCGTTTGGAGATAAACCAGCTCCCAATGGTGTGTTAATTGCTTTGTGGTTGTTTTTTGGGATTGCCTTTCCTGTATTAATGCTTGGGGTATTGAAACTGATTATAGAAGTCCGTGAAAAAGGTCTTTATGTTCGTTTTGTTCCTTTTCATTTTCAATATAAACAGTACCTTTTCAAAAATATACGTCACTATGAAAGCATTACTTACAGTCCACTAAAAAGATTCGGAGGATGGGGAATTCGTTTTAACCTTAAGGGTGAAACGGCCTATAACATGAATGGAAAGAAAGGTATAGAGTTAAAGTTGAAATATAACACAGTGGTAATCGGCACTCAAAAACCGGACGAATTAAAAAAAGCATTGGACTCGGCACAAAACGCATAATGAAAATTAATCGTCAACAAACGGGTATCATTGTGGAATAAGAAAGGACATTACATATTAGTCATATAAAATATATAATGTCCTTGAATTTATTTGTTTTTTTAAAATTTAGGTCTTGATAATTAAGTGATCAAAATAGATTCTCATATTTTCGCATTAAGATTATTTCAATAAAAAATATTGCTCATTTTCTGCCTTTTTAAAAACTAATTCTAACTCTTATTAAGCCTTAGAAATATCAACAAACCCTTCCCCAAACACATCACGAACATCGTGTATAGCGATGAAAGCAGCCGGATCCGTAGTTTGAACAATCCGTTTTAACTTTATTACTTCTTGCTTATTGATAACAATGTAAAGAATGTCCTTCGGGGTTTTTGTATAATAACCATGACCTGAGTACACGGTAACCCCTCTGTCCATTAAGGTAGTCACCTTTTTGGCAATTTCATCCGGGTTATCAGAAATAATCGTAATGGCCTTTTTCGGATTCAAACCTTCAATTACAAATTCCATCACTTTCGTTCCTACATATAACATAATAATTGTCAGCATCAGCTTTTCTGCACCAATGATGAAATAAGATGAAAAAGCAACTATTAAATCGAAGAACAATAGACCATAACTAATGCTCCAGCCTAAATACTTATGTGTCATCCTTGCTAAAATGGTAGTACCTGCTGTTGTTCCGCCAACACGAATGATTAGACCAATCCCGCATCCTATAAATATTCCTCCGAAAATGGCATTTACCAGCATTTCATCCGAAGCAATAGTCCAGCCTTCTGTCAAATGAAGGAATAGCGAGTTAGTAACTACAGCAATGATCGTATAAATTGTTGTTATCTTATTCAAAAATTTATAGCCAGCTATTAACAAAAACGCGTTTAGAATTAAGTTGACTAAGCCTGGTGACCATTCAAATAAATAGTAGGTAATAATCGTGATACCCGTTACCCCGCCTTCACCAAACTCGTTCGGGATAACAAACAAATTCACACCTAATGCAAAAAGGAATGCACCAATAATAATAAAAATAATGTCTGTCGTTCTTTTCTTCATACAGTACCTCACTTCTTATGTAAATATTTCTTCAAGTATAAACTCTCACCATTATATCGTGGAATATTCAAATCGAACAGTGGTTTGTTTTTTATTTTAATATAAGATTTTGATCAAACTTTATTCTAAATTTACATGTAAGTAACACGGTACAATAACATTATTTATTATGTACTACAAATAAAGTTTTGATTTCACACGCAATTCACTCTTAAAAATGAATATGTACACTGACTCGCGCAAACTTCGAATAAAAAACAAATATGCGCAGCCATAGAATAGACTTCGCATCAAGCATTTGATCACAGAGATTTATATGAGATTTTATATTCATACATTCCAGAAATAAATTTACTTATCTTTCTCCATATATTTTTTAATCTTTCGTTCTTCCCACTCTTTTCCGAATATCCCAAATGGAAAAGTTGTCAAACCGTGTATAACGATACCGATTCCCCAACCTCCCAGTGGATATAAAAACCATAATTCACTTGAATCAGAGCTTATATTTATAAAAAAAAGCATTAAGTTAACTAGTATATAGACCGTTAAATGAATGTAAAACGCTTTTAAATTCTCCACCCTTTTTTTAGCTCGTAAATAAACCTCATCTCGCTCCACCCTTAAACACCTCTTTCATTATTGTATTTTTTCACCTTCGCTCCAGTGTTAACATCATATTCTAATCGGAAATCCGTTATTCTCAAAAAAACATCAAACAAAAAAGTACCCAGCAAATTGTCATACACATGATCATTTGCTGGGTACTGCATGATACATTTGTTATTTACAGGCGTCTAATTAAGACCAAATCCATACATCATCATTATTTTCAATGTTGTTCTTTGCTTCATGAACTTTTTCGATATGATCAACTGTGTTCCAGTTAATAGAACTTCCACCCCAGCCCACATACTTCATATCAATCTTCACTTTCTCACCCGTATTAAATACTTGTCCCTTTGTTAAGAAAACATCAATAATAACTTTCTTCCCGTTTAGCGATGGATACTCAACTACGACATATTTAGTAGCGCCGTCTCCCTCATCTTCCATCGTTCCTACTTTTGATACTTCCCCAATTACATAATCAGGCGAACCGTCTTCTTTCATGTGCATACCTAACTTGTTTGATGTATTTTCAACTGCGGTTGCAACCATATATTCTGTAAAATTACGCATCATAGATCCAGTAGCTTTTACTTCATCCCCTACTTTCACATTTGAAAGTGAATCCATATACACACTAACAGGTTCTTCATATTGCTTAGTTTTTACAACAATTACACCGTTATCTACTTCTACTACTCGTCCTTCTAACGTTGAGAAATTTGATTCAATAGAAGCTGCACTCGCTTTTGTTACTTCTAATCCTGGTAAATTCGTTCCTGATAATGCTGCGATCCCTAAAGCACCTGCTAAAATTAATTTTTTCATACCCATATGTAACCTCTCCATTCATGATGATTTTATTTTTTGATTGCTATTCTCATGCAATGATGCATACTGTAATTTTTAAATATACAGCAAGAGGACTAAATTCTCGAATTATAATAGTTAATTTAATTCAAAGCTAAAATAACCTTATGAGCACGGTATAAAGAAATTAAGAGCTGCTTTCGGTCCTAAAGTTAGCGAATAGCTTTATAAAAACTCAATCAAAATCTATTCAACTAATTGAAAAATGAACCATGTCGAATTTTATTTTTATAAATTCAAATTTCAAGGATGTTTTACAAAATATTACACAGAATTATTCGTATATCGTAATATAATTGGTAATTTTTTACGATTCATTTCATTTTATCTACCACGTTTAGACAAAATGAAAAAAACAATACAAAAGGAGAGAGATAGATTGAAAAGAAAAATTAGTACAGCTGTTGTAGGCTTATCGGTATTTAGCTTTGGTCTTTTTGGTGTAATATTGGGGATGGCGGCGTTGTAAAGGCTGCACATGGGGATACTCCTGCCCCAAAATTAGAGGGACATGGGGATTCCCATGCTCCTAAACTAGAGAGCCATGCTGATCTTCCTGCTCCTAAATTAGAGGGACATGGGGATCTTCCTGCTCCGAAATTAGATTCACATGGAGATTCATGGGCTCCTACCTATAACATTGGGGATACTCCTGCTCCGAAACTAGACGCTCACGGTGAGACTATTTAACATAAAACCCCTAGCTATGCAGCTAGGGGTTTTATCTTCTCATCCTATTCACACTTCATGCATACTTTCTCAACTTTTATTTTAGTACTGTGCATATGACATCATTTTATTAAGATTCTATAGTCAATTATGGTCCCTTTCTCCCTAAAAAATGGACAGCACCATAAAAACACAAGGACTGACAGGATTATTTATACAAAAAATTCAGAATATTATTTATCAATGAAAAATTCCATATAATTACTTTTGATTGTGTTACCATTATAGTTACAATTATATAGAAAAATATACAAGGGGGCTAATATGAACATTTCATTAAAGGGACATACATATACAACAAAACATTTAGAAGCTTGGTACCATGCAATCTTAACGCAAAACGTTAAGGAAGCACAAATTCAGTTTCAAGAAGCTAAAAAAGAACATGAAGAAATGCTTTTGAAAGAAACCGAAACAATTCCACTCTATCATTTATATTACGCATTACTCCAGTTCCGACATACCGCTCTGACAGATGGTCTATCGATCACGAAAGATAGTTTTCAAATCATAGAAGACCAGGAAAAAACGGAAGATAAACACTTATCTTATCTATATCATTATTATAAAGCGATTCATTTTGCAGCAATTAATCATTATCAAGAAGCAGAAGAATATTTCTTAAAAGCACAGGCACTTTTATCAGGACATAGTCAGATCGAACAGGCTGATTTCTATTACCGCTATGCAGCTTATCATTGCCACCAACAACAACCAAGTTTTGCGATTGTAAATGCTTCGAAAGCATTAGAAATTTTTGAAACTCAACACGGATGTGAAAGAAATATTTCTTCCTGTTTAAGTGTACTTGGTGCTTCTTATGTAGACGTTGGCCATTTTGAACAAGCTGAGGAAAACTATAACAAAGCGTTAGATATTCTTCAGAAATTAAATGAAGAATCATTACAACTGTATGTACGCGGTAATCTAGGACATTTATATGCAAGCCAGAATCTATCTGAAGAAGCGATTCGTCACTTGACGCAAGTCGTTGAAAAAATCCCTTCTCACTATAAGGCTATATTCTTACTTGCACAAGAACATGAAAAATTAGGGCTGATAGACAAAGCAAACGAATACATCGAAACAGGTAAGCAACTTGTATCTAAACTCGGTAATGAAGAGCACAGACATCACTTTGCTATATTAGAAGCATTCACGAAGCAAAATGAATTAGACCAAATTGAACCGATTGTTTTAGAAGGAATTGAATACTTCAATAAAGAATCTTTATATATCTATGTTTCTGAGTATCTTGAAAAACTAGCTCTAGCGTTTTATAACAAACAACAACACGAGAAAGCAAGTTCCTACTTCTTTAATAGTACAGTAGCAAAAAAATCGAATGAAAGAGGGTTAAAGAAATGAAAAAAACAATTGGTAAAATCGCTTTAGGTATTGCATTTACAGGTATTGCTGCATTTGGATTAAATGCAGGTTTCACAAGCCAAGCTGGACATACTCACTTCCCTTCCCCACCAGCACCTTCTTTATCTGACGGACATACTGGAGGCGCTCCTGCATTAAACATCGGTGACACCGGTGGGGCTCCTAAGCAAGAAGGGCATACACATTTCCCTGCTCCTCAATTAGAAAGCGTTGGAGATTATGGCGGCGCCCCTGCTAATTCTGAACATGGTACAGGTGTGTAAGTTAACAAAATTAAAATCTATTTAGATTACTGTTTCTATATATTTACAAGAAAACCATTCGATGTAACGAATATTATGTATATACATGATTTCTATTGTGATACACTGTACCCGAGAGAAATCTCCAATACATATGTGGTTTTCAAGTCTAAAAAATACACCTATTAACTAGGTGTATTTTTGTTTCCAATTCCCCCATTGAATGATTACATCTTTTCATTTAATCCCTTTTCCTAATAATTAAAGAATAATCCCAGAAAAACTCCCCTTCAATACCTCTTTTTCAAGTTGATTTATACATGTAAACATCGCAATGATTTTTGTGCGATTTTTCTCATCCGGTTCAAATTGTTCAATTGTTACATCACAACGAATCGTATCACCGCTAAAAACAGGACGTAAAAATTCAAAATCCATCTTGCGAGCTAACACGTTATAATCACCACCAATTTTTGTAGGCAATGTTGATGTTAACAGCCCTTGTACAACAAATCTCCCCTGCTCATCTGGTGTAACATGGTGAACGCCTTCATCTTTAGATACTTTCGTAAATAAAACAACATCTTCTTTTGTAAAAGTTCGTTCAAAGGTGATTTTTTCGCCTACTTGCAATTCCATCCATACCCCTCCTCAAAAACACTTTTAAAATAAGAAAAACCGAAACTAAAAATCATTTCGGTTTTTCAAACTAAAGAAGTTTATTTTAACGAATGTACAAACAATCCACTGCGAAGTTTCGGTTCAAACCACGTTGATTTTGGCGGCATGACTTCTCCAGCGTCTGCGATTGCTAATAAATCTTCCATTGATGTCGGATATAACGCGAATGCTGCTTTATATTCACCATTATTCACAAGACGTTCTAGTTCTTCTAGCCCGCGGATTCCACCGACGAAATCAATGCGTGAATCAGAGCGCGGATCATGTATTTCAAGCACCTGACTTAATAAATGATCTTGTAAAATAGATACATCTAAACGTCTAACAAGATCATTCGCATCAAATGTTTCCTCTTTCACTGTGAGCTTATACCATTTCTCGTTTACATACATTCCAAATGTTTGTGGCTCATTTGGTTTATACGGAGAAACAGATGCTTCTTCTACATAAAAGTATTGTGCAATTTGCTTTAAAAACTGTTCTTTTGATAAGCCGTTTAAATCTTTCACAACTCGGTTATAATCCCAAATGGATAATTCATCATGAGGGAATAAAACTGATAGGAAGAAATTGAATTCCTCTTCCCCTGTGTAATTCGGAATTTGTTCTCTTCGCATTAGCCCTACTTTTGCAGCTGATGCTGAACGATGATGTCCATCTGCAATATAAAGATTAGGAATATCTTCAAATGCATTTACTAAAGTCGTAATTACTTCTTCATCTGCAATCTTCCACGCAACATGCTCCACACCATCTTCTGCTGTAAATGTAAAGATTGGCGCATGTTCTTCTTTCCAGCTTGCAATGAAACGTTTCACTTCTTCTTTTGTACGATACGTTAAAAAGATTGGCCCCGTATTTGCATCACACACATCTACGTGACGAATGCGATCTAGTTCTTTTTCATGACGCGTTCTTTCATGTTTTTTAATTGTATCATCTTCATACTCGTCAATCGATGTACAAACAACAAGACCTGACTGAGTTCTTCCTTGCATCGTCAGTTCATAAATGTAAAGCGCTGACTCTTCATCTTGAACGAACACTTCTTCTTGTATAAATTGCTTTAAATTTTCACCCGCTTTTTCATATACGCGATCATCGTATGGTGAAAGCGCCGGGTCTAAATCAATTTCTGCTTTGTCAACGTGTAAGAAAGAATATGGATTTCCTTTTACAACCTCTCTTGCTTCTTCACTATTTAATACGTCATACGGTAAAGCTGCGACTTCCGCTGCTTTTTCTTCTACTGGACGAATGGCCCGAAACGGTCGGATTTTTGCCAAGTTTCTCTCTCCTTTACACAATCATTCGAACGGCTACAACACCTGTAATTTTGCTTATATTTTCCACAATATTCTCTTTTATTATATCATCAATTCCGTTATCAATATCAATCATTGTGTATGCCCAAGAATGTTTACTACGATTAATCATATCCGCAATATTAATATGATGTTCTGCTAAACATCCTGTAATTTGTCCTACCATGTTCGGAACATTTTGATGCATAATTGTAATACGTTTCTTTCCGATATACGGAAGTTCTACGTTTGGATAGTTTACTGAATTACGAATATTTCCTGTCTCTAAATATTCACGTAATTGACGTGCTGCCATGACCGCACAATTTTCTTCCGATTCAGATGTAGATGCACCAAGGTGAGGCGTCGCTGTTACATTTTTCATCTTTATAACATTTTCATTCGGGAAGTCCGTTACGTAATGTGTAATAATATCTTCTTCTAACGCTTTTTGAAGAGCATTTTCATCTACAAGTTCTCCTCTTGAGAAATTGAATAGACGCATACCTTTTTTCATCTTCTCTACAGCGTGTTCACCAATAATTCCCTTCGTTTGATTCGTAAGAGGAATATGCAGTGTAATATAATCACATGTTGCAAAAATTTCATCTAAACTAAATGCTCTTTGTACTTGTGTAGAAAGACGCCATGCTGTTTCTACTGAAATGTAAGGATCATATCCGACAACGTCCATTCCTAAAGCTAGTGCATCATTTGCCACTAAAGCACCAATTGCGCCAAGGCCGATAACACCTAAACGTTTCCCTGCAATTTCTGATCCAACAAATTGTTTTTTCCCTGATTCAACAAGCTGAGGTACTTCTTCACCCTCTAGATTTTTCGTCCAGCTTACTCCATTAATAATGTTACGTGAAGACATAATAAGACTTGCGATAATAAGTTCCTTCACTGCATTCGCATTAGCCCCTGGCGTATTAAATACTACAATTCCTTTTTCCGTACAACGCTCAACAGGAATATTATTTACACCGGCACCAGCTCTTGCAATCGCCTTTAAGTCTTTTGAAAACTCTTCTTGATGTAAAGAATAGCTGCGAAGTAAAATGCCATCTGGGTATTCCATTCTATCCCCTACTTCATAACGCTCTCCGCTAAGCACTTGCAAACCTTTTTCTGCAATTTGATTTAACGTCTGAACACGAAACATATCCCCATCTCCCTATCTATTTTCAAGCTCAAATTCCTTCATATAAGCTACTAATTGCCCAACACCTTCGGCTGGCATCGCATTATAAATACTAGCGCGCATACCACCTACTGAGCGATGTCCCTTTAGCGTAATGAAACCACGTTCTTTCGCTTTTTGTAAAAACTGATTGTTAAGCTCTTCTGACGGTGTTGTAAATGGAATATTCATAAGTGATCGATACGTGGGATCAACTGGTGAAGTAAACAATTTAGATTCATCTAAAAAATTGTAAAGAAGTGAAGATTTCATTCTATTTTGTTCTTCCATCGCAGATACCCCGCCTTGTTCTTTCAACCACTCTAGTACAAGTTTTGCTACATAAATACTAAAGGTTGGCGGTGTATTATATAGGGAGTTATTTTTACTGTAAGTTTCATAGTTTAACATTGTAGGACAAGCACTATTTGCACGGCCAATTAAATCTCTTTTTATAATTACAATCGTTAAGCCCGCTGGCCCTAAATTCTTTTGCGCACCCGCATATATGAGGCCAAACTTCGTAACATCATATTGTTCTGATAAAATATTTGAGGACATATCCGCAACAAGCGGCACTGTTTCTAAATGTGGTATATCCACATACTTTGTCCCCTCAATTGTATTATTTGTTGTTATATGTACATAATCTAGTTTTTCATCACTTCGTAAATCATCCATTTTAGGAATCGTAGTAAACTTCTCCTTTTCAGAAGAAGCAATCACTTGCGCTTCCCCTACTTTTCCGGTTTCTTGCTGCGCCTTTTTAGACCATGAGCCTGTCAGTACGTACCCAGCTTTTTTATACGTACTCATTAAATTTAGTGGTATCATAGAGAACTGTAATGACGCACCACCTTGTAAAAATAAAACTTCATAATCATCAGGAATGTTCATTAATTCACGAAGTAAGCTGCTTGCTTCATCAATAATACTTTGGAAATAAGAAGATCTATGGCTCATTTCCATAACAGACATGCCTGTCCCGTTATAATTTACAAGCTCCTTTTGCACTTTCTCTAAAACTGGCAAAGGAAGTATAGATGGACCTGCTGAAAAATTATACACTCTCTCCATCACCCAGATAACCTCCCTATTTCTCATTTTTATTATTTTTTAAACTTTCTGAATTATAACCTATATACAATACACGGTCAATTTGTTTTCCGTTATTACGGCGTAAGACGCGATGGAATCGCTTGCATATACATTTCATTATTTCATAAACATACAAAAAAGTGTTAAGTACATAATCGTACTTAACACTCTAGTAATAAAGGATAATAGCTACTTACTCGTAAAGAACCGATCAAAAATTTGATAAATAGCAGAAAGACCAAAGAGCCAATAAATAGTGTCCACAAGCGCCGGCATAGAACCAAACCATTTCTCAACTACGTTGTAATCTAACGCTACAAACAACCAATTCAAACCGCCAAGAATCACCAAAATTACTGTAAGGTAAGACAAAAATTTCATTATGATTGCCCCCTAGGTGATAAGATGGTGAAAGGCCTTTCACTAAAATATATGTACTATACTTAAAAACTTGCCTATTTTCAAAAATTTATTTTCGGTACCAACCGTTAATAACTGCCTCTGCTTCTTTACTATGTATTTGATATGAATGATTACTATCATTAGAGCCAATAAACCAAATTGAAAAACCTTTAAAATACGGCTTAGGTTCTAATACATCTCGGTAAGCACGCCACCCGTTAAGTTGTACATCTTTTGAAAAAACATTCGTAACATCTGGGTTCCACGGATTTTGCAAGCCAAGTTCACGTGCTGGAACGTTAAATCCACCAAAATACACTGGCTTTCCTGTTGTTTTATGTAATTTCTCAAGTTGCTGCACGACATTTTGACCACGATTGTATACTGTCGTCGCAAATAAACTTTGTTTTACTTCTTCGTATGATGGATTTCTTTCGCCTGAAACTTCAAACCAACTATCAATACTTACGATGTCCACCTTTTTTAAATACGGGCGATTTATTTTTGCTAGAAACTTCGCTTCATAAGATGGATCCCAACTTGCTGTTAACCACCAGTTCATTTGATACAAAACATTTCCTTTATACTGTTTACGAACAAAATCAATTGTATCGCTCCAGTATCCTTCTGCATATTCCATATTCACGAAATTAGAAGCAATCTTGAGTCCATACACATTGTATTTACTAGTAATGGAATCAAAAATATCTTGTAAAACAACCGTTTTCCAATTCCAGAAGAAATCGTTAATATTACTCGGGTTCCATTCCGTCTCTCCAATATTTCCTTGCTGAATAAACGGGAATGGTTCCACTATAACTTGTATATTACGCTTTAATAATTCTTGAATTAAAATAATAGCTTGTTTCTTTTGCGCCTGATTAATTACCATATTAGCCGAATTCACATCCGGAATATCTACTTGAATAGGTACATTCACCGTATTTAAATTCAAGCGTTCTGCATCAGCTAACACTTTCGCTACATTTCCTACTTCCCATACCGTTACGTTTCCTGATTTTATTTTTCCAGATTGAACAGTATTTACATCTGCCTGTACATTTCCTTGGAAACAAAAAGAAAACAACATGATACACACTCCTAAAATACTTACTAAACTCTTACTTTTCTTCACAAGTTTCCCCCTATAATTTTTGGCTTTCTTGATTATTTTATACAACGTTTCACATATATTCCAGAAAAAATTAAATGAAATTTTCATTAATAAAAGTATTATCCCTATAATTCCCCTAAAAATAGTAAGATAAATAAAAAAGGCGCGGCTTTCCGCTCTTTTTTCTTATCTTCTCACGATTGAAATCATTGTCTTCCTTCTAGTAACTTAGTTGGGTCAAATTTTGTCACCATTATAAATAAGAGACCCTTACATATAGTAAGAATCCCTTCTAACATTATCGCGGCTGTAAAGTTAATACTTTCCCTTCAATTCCATCTGTATTCAAAGTAGTCGTATGATACTCACCGTTCACCCAATCATCTATTTGATCATGATACCAATCACTTCTAAAATGTCCCGATTGTCCTGGTCCTACGATATGATAACCGTTTGACATATCTTTCGTATCAATAACGAATCGCCAAGAAGCTCCGTGATTGACAATACCGTTATCTCCGTAACTCGCTGCTTGAACGGTAACTTGGCTTCCGCCAATTGGAACTGGTTTTTCACGATTAAATGCAAGTAGTGCTAACATACTAGACGATTTTGAAATTGGGTGTGTAAAAGCAAGTTGATGGTAATCGCCCCACTTCCACTCCGCAACATCTGGTCCATATTCCTTCTGTAATTTCTTCATTACATTCTCATACGATGTATGCACAACTTTTGTGAAGCCTCCGTACTTCGTAAACCAAGCGCTATTTTCTCCTGCTGCTTCTTTTCGAATCAATTCATCAACAACTTGTGACTTCCCTTCAAATAACTCCATCACATCTTTCGGTATTTCTTTTGAAAATAACGTATTCGAAATCTCTTTCATTAACAAATGGAAAATTAATGGTGCCGCTTCATCTTTACTATCGTAAAAATTCCACTTCGATAATTCTTTTACTCCCTCTTTCTCTACATCTGATAAAGATGTCTTATTTAACTCCTTTAAAAATATAGGAGTAAACTCTTTCCCGTATAAATTTTTTTGATCCATCTGTAACTCTTCTAAATCTTTTACCGTATACTTATCCTTCTCTTGCAAAAACTCTTGAATACGCATTTGCCTGTACGGTTGCGCCCACGTATTACTAATATGGTACGGATAATTATCATCAACAATTTTATTATTTGCAGTTGAAATAAACCCTTGTTTTGGATTTATTACTTTCGGAAGCTGATCAAATGGGATATACCCTTCCCATTCATATTCATCTGTCCATCCTGGCACTGGCAAACTACCATCACCTTTTTTACGTATCGGTATATTTCCATTCGCTTTATAAGCAATTGTGCCGTCGTTTGATGCAAACACAAAGTTTTGAGTTGGTGTATGAAAATCTTGAAGTGCAGTTTCAAACTCATTCCAATCTTTCGCTTTATTCATATTTAATACAGCCTTTAATTCAGCGGAAGGTTCCAAAGCAGTCCATTTCAAAGCGAATACTGTTTTCGTTTTCTCTTTTCCTTTATCCGCAAACTCTGAAATGACTGGACCATGCCTCGTAACTGTAACGTTATACGGAATTGTTTTCCCGCCTTTTACTTTAATAGATTCATCAACAACTGTAGCTTTTTCCCACTTATCGTTATACAAAAATTCATTTTCATTATTAGGATTTTTCTTCTCAATATATAAATCTTGCACATCAGGACCTGTATTCGTAACGCCCCATGCTATTTTGTCATTGTGACCTAATATAACACCTGGCACTCCCGCAAAAATAACGCCACTCACATGTAAATCTTTCATTTCAAGTTGTGATTGATACCAAATAGAAGGCGTCGCAAGAGATAAATGAGGATCATCCGCTAAAATCGGCTTACCAGACGCACTCTTCTCACCGCTTATGACCCAGTTATTACTACCATTAAACTCTGGTGGAATGATCGCTTTTGCAAAACTTTGTGCTACATTCACATTTGTATTTTTCAGTTCAGCTAGCAATCTAGGCGCATCTTTCGGATATGTAGGAAATAGCTCATTTGCTTGCTCTTTAGGTAGATTTTTCAGTGCCCAATATCGAAACGCCTGTCCGTGCCAATGTCCGCCTAAATCAAACGCCATATACTTTCCAATCGTTAAAGAATCCACGATTGACCACTCAGTAGGCTCATAACCTAATATAGTAAACTCAACCGGCAATCTCTTTTCCTCTTTTGCCTCGCGTATAAAAGCGTTCACCCCATCAGCAAATGACTGCAGGGCATATTTCGCTTCCCCATCATATTGACTAACGGACGCTTCGGCCGCTCGCCGTAAACCGAGCGTTCGAAACAACTTATCTCGATCAACAGCTGCTTCCCCTACAACTTCACTCAACATCCCAGAAGCTTGCCTTCTACTTAAATCCATTTGAAACAAACGATCTTGCGCTTGTACATACCCTTGTGAAAAATATAAATCATGTGCATTTTCCGCTTTAATATGCGGTACCCCTTTACTATCTCGCTTTACCGTAACAGCATGTTGTAAATCCTCTAGCTTTATCGTTCCATCTATCTTTGGCACAGATCTAAGCGTATATATGTTCAAAAAAATCACTGTACAAATAACTAACAAAAGAACGATACTACTAGACCAAATAAAAATTTTCTTACCTCTAGTTCGTTTCTTCTTTATAACGACTTCCATATAACCCCTCCTTTCTCAAACTATTCGCTTCTATTTAAGGAAGAACCTTTTAAAAACTTGAAAAACCCCCTTCATTTTCCTACAAATGAAGGGGGAATTCTTAACGTTTGTTACGCCAGCTTTCATTATGACCAAGATTTGACTCGGTCGCTAATTGCACATCATATAATACTTCACTAAAGAAGCGCTTATCTACTTGTTTTGGTACAATGCGTCTCTCATCATCAATTTCGTCATATTCATATGAACCACGGTTCACTGTACCCGCTTTATAAAATTGAATCTCAAATACACATACATCTTCTTCACCTTCATATCCAATCGGCGCCCCGCTAAATGATAGTTGCGCCCCTAATCCAGTGCGAGTATCTTCTTTATAAAATGTATAATAAACACCGCCATCTTGAACCGATCCGCGAGTCCATCCAAGTTTGGTCATCTTACCAAATAACGAGCGACCATTTAATAAAATACCGCCAAATCTCTCAACATCAATCTTATCATTTTCCTCTACTACAAACACTGGCCGTTCAATTTGTAGAAATGGCTGCACAATTCCGGAATTTGTCAGTTTCTTTTTCCATAGCTCCTTTTCCGCTCCTGATAATTCTAACGGATGAATTAAACCAATAACATTTCCAGGTGAAAGTTCATGATTCTCTCCTATCATTGAATAAAACGAACCATCCTCCACGTAACGGAACATTTTCCGCAACGTTCCTTCCGTATATTCACCCCAAACAAGCGAAATAGCAAATTGCTTCATAATTGGATTTTCCAAAAATACCGATTTCCACGTATCATATGACCAGTAGCGTTTTCGTGATAGAGCGTCTTCCAAACGTTGTTTCTGCATGGAAAGGGCACTTCGAAGTTCTTTCTTTAATACGGCTAACTCTTTCTTAGCCTCTTCAGCTTTTTCTATATCATCTTTTGCATTCGGCTTTGGAAGTGACTTCATACGTTTTCCTTCTTCTGTCTCTAATTCAATTTTTGACTCAGAAGTTAAAATAGCAGTAAAACATCTATTCCCAAAATCAATCTCCTTCTCACCACTTATATTGAAGCCAAGATCTGGTGCCAGTTGATCTTCCAACTCTTCTTCTGTTATACCACGTGTTTTCGCAGCAAGACTTAGTGCTTCTTTTGCCGCATTACGCACTAACTTATGCTTATATTTAAATGCCATCGCATGAATAGACACAAGTGCAAGCTTAGATGAGGACAACCCTAGAGCCCGAACAGCATCTGCTGCAATCTTTCCTCTCATATCAAGCACCCATTCATCAATTTTCTTTTTAAGTATACCGACCATTTTATCATCACTATACATGCCATATAACGAAAGAATACCACGTTTCTTCACATCTGCATCTTGAGAAATCCATACTTGATATATTTCTTGTACATATTCCTTCAAGTCTTGTTCATTCAAAATAGTACTAATTACTTCAGCCGCATCTTTCTTCTCAATGACAGAATCTGAAATATACTGTTGTAAATAGGCTAACGGAATTGTTGCATCTGCTATTTCATCTAAATTACGAAGACGAATTTGTGGTTCGTTCCCAATCCATTGCACAAATGAATTTCTTTTTTGTTCCGTTACTATACGACTGCAAAGTTCTTCTATATTTTCTGAATCTCCATCCACTTCAAGTAACGGAGCAAATTTCTCAACAAAAGAAGCATTCTTCTTTTCTTGTAAAGCTTCCTGTACAAGTTGTATATATTTTTCAATCTTATACTCTATTAGTATTTTCATCACATTTTCACGAACAATTTTCTTTTTATTATGAAGTTCAGCTGCTACATCTGCCGCAGCTCCTACATCTTTTGAAAGAATTTTCACTACAGACTCACGCATTTTTTTAGATGAATCCCCTAAGTTTTTGATTAAAATTGGACGCATTTTAATCATATTATCCCTTGCTAACTCTTCTAAAATATACGCTTTGGCCACAGCAGAATACTCATCAAATCGTTCAATGATGTACGCTTGTTCTTTTACAATGACATGAACAAGCGCTTCCTTCTCCTTATTTCTCTCTTCACTGTAGCATGCAGCTTGTTCAACTGCATAAGCGATAAGCTTTTCCTTACTTAACCCATACGAAAGAAGATCTTCTAATACTTGTTTCGGTTCTATCCCTCTGACAGAACATTCGTAAAGAAGTTCGTATAAATTAACACTATCATCATCTCCGAATTGTAGTGTAAGTACAGCTTCCCTCTTCGCTACATCATCTATATCCCAAAGGAGTACAACCTCTAACACTGGCATACCCCAATACATACTTCTAAATTTCAGATTTTTAAGTATTTGCTTCATATCATCAAGTGACACTTTCCCTAATAAATAATCACGATATGTGTCACGTATTGTAGACAATTTAATTTGCAAAGCAGCGACAAAAAATTCTTCTCGCATTTTCCCTCTATTTAACTCATGTCCTTTTTCAGTTAACGTTCGTGCGATAATGAGATAATTAATTTTACTTACATATTGCAAAGTACGTTGAACAAATTCAGAGTTTTCTTCCGCCATGAAGCATAGCATTTCATATTCATACGTCTTACAAAATTCCTCATTATTTAAATCATGTTGCCTCAGACGATGCGCAAAAAATCTTTCCTCAGAAATCCAGAACTGTTTACAAAAACTTTGAATTTCATCATACGTTTTCTTATTTACACTGCCAGTTCTTTTATAGTTTTGAGGCTGATTGAGAGCTTGACACACGTAACGCGTAGCATGATTCATAAAACCCCAAACGTTTTTCTTCGCTAATATTTCAACATACCGCCTCGCAATATTTGAATACTGATGAATACTAAATAATAGTCGCCAAATATATTCTGGTAAATTTCCACCTAAAAATAATTCCCTATCACTTTCACCTTTTATATATCTTTCAACTGCTTCAATCTTTTCCTTTTCTCCATTCAAATTCAATATAAATTCAGCATGTTCTTCTAATCTCTCGTCCAATAAAAAACTGTATGTACGGAATCTCTCATAATCTACTTCAAACATTACGAGAAGTAACGATAATTGCTGCTGATTTGGCAAAGTGTGTAATTGTTCCTCTATATAGTTCGGGTTCTCTTTTGTTAGCCCTTTAAGAAAACCATACGCCTCATTCACATAACTTGAAATATTAGTTAAATATTTACACGCAATTACTACAAGTTTATCCAATGGAAGTGCACTTTTTTCTAAATAAATCTTCATATTAGCAAAATCCACATATTTAAACCTTATTATAAGAACATTTAACAATTGCTCCCCTAACAAATAATAAAATAACCGAAAGAAAGCCGGATCTTGTTTATATACTTTCCTAAAATCATTTATAAACTGATTTGCAAAATCGCTTCTTTTTTGATCTCTAATTGTCGTTAGTTCAATATTATTTAAAATCGCTTCTTCTCTCGTTTTTAAATAACGTAATGATAATTGTTCCTGTTCTTCTGTCATATGAATATATTGAAACAACTGAGCTGTATTTGTAGTCAAACTTTGTTCCCCCGCATCTTTTTATCTACTATAAAAATACCCTTATTTAATTGTAGTATAGCATAAAACTAATAAAAACGAACATACATTCTATGTTAAATTAATGTAAATTAAAACACACTACTCAAAACACTTCTCCTTCTCTCTAAACTTCCCATTACACACTTTTCTTCACTAGAATTCCCCCACTTTTTTCTACACCAATTCCTCAAAATCCCCTGCACATAAGCGAACGTCCCCTTATTATTCTCAAACGCAATTTTAAGTGCCTCTAGTACTGTCTCTCCTGAAACTTTTTGTATCCACTCTTTCAATTCCTTCACGATATATAGAGATAGACTACTTATATTTTGTTCGTAAAATTTATAAACTTCACTATGCGAAGTATCCTTTTCTATATCTTCCTCCTCAGCAACTACTTGTAAACTACTATTATCCTCTTCTGCCGGCATACCAAAATACTGAAGTAATAATGGAATCTTGCATTCTGCTTCAAGACATTTACGTAAAAACTTATGTAGGAACTCTTTACTTTTCACCGTTTTCAGCTCACGTAATACACATTTCTCTATGTTCGCATTAAAAATAGGATTATAGTGTAACCAATTTATAATGAATAACTCTTTCGTTTCCGTATCATATAAAATCTTCCCGTATTCCACAAACCGGTTCAATAACTTCTCAACAGTTTCCATACTGTAACCAGTTTCAAGCTCTGCTAAACGCTTTGGCAATATGTAAATACCACATTGCTTCGTTTTCGTACCAGTTAACAAATATATGTAAAAATAACGCTCTTCTGGCGTTAAATCTAAAATGAATTCATCTTACCAAAAATTCACCTGCACATTACGGTACACCGCCATCAGTTTTCCCTCCACTCTTTACTAGCAAATAGGAAAATTCCAATCCTTCAATATAAATATAAGAATGAGGTAACGGTTTTGGCATTCGAATTTCAATTTTTTTTACTACTACTACCCCGGTTTTATTTTTTCGCGCTTTTTTGTTCTTGTAGTTGTTTTTGTTTTGTTTTTTCTTAGTGATTTATTACTTGATAGGTGCTTATGAGGGGCTTTGAAGGGGCTTATATAGTATTTTCATTCCCCTCTTATCTGATGTCTAATTACAAATGTCTCCAACAATCTTCATACATTGCAGACAACCATTATGATTTACCTGCTCATATTTACCCGAAAACAAAAAGCACTTGTTGCCTTCGTAGACAATTCAGTGCTTTAAGGTTGAAAGTTTATAAATAAAATTTTCTATAATCGACATAGTTGATTGAAATACAATTCTGTTACATTTATTTTAGTAACGATAATATGATACATACCGAATTATCTACAACTGAACGTTCTGGACGAGATTTCATTAACACTGTTAATCCAATTAATGAAGTGACTAGCGTTTGTGCTAATGCTTTAGCATTCACATCACTTTGCAGTTCTCCAGACTGAATACCTTTGGCGATCAATTCTTGAAATATAACTGAAAGATACATTTGATGTTCTCTAGTCAACACTTCAAATTTTTCATTATGAGGAGAAAGCTCCACCATTGTGTTAATACAAAAACAGCCTTTATTTGATTCTCTTTTATATTCCTCTTCCACCATATCTTCAAAAAATGTACGAATGGCCTTTTTTACAGATTGTTCTTTTTGAAGTTTTGTTCGAATGCTAGTCGCATGTATATTTGTGTATCTCCGTAGTGCAGCTTCAAACAGCCCTTCTTTATCACCAAATGCTGCATATTAACTCGGTCTTTGTATTTCCATTCTAGCAGTTAGATCACTTAATGAAGTAGTAGCGTATCCTTTCTCCCAAAAAAGTTGCATAGCAGCATCCAAAGCTTTTTCTTTATCAAATTCACGTAGTCGATCCATCTAACCCCTCCTCTTTCTTCATCTGTTTTCTAAATTATAAATCACGTTTTTATGTACTAATCAGTATATTATATATCGGATTAAATTATAAATTATATGTCAAAAGAAACTGAAATCACTTTACAATTCACTTGACATATTAACTTATCCTTGATTATATTTTACTTACAAAATAACATACCGTTTGGTACATTATTTTAAAAACAAAAGGAGATGATATTATGGATGTTAAAGAAAAAATGACAACTGCTCTTACTCAGAATAATGATCAGTTCCAATTACCTATCAATACAATCATGCCCCGCTATATAACTCTATTATTTTCAATAGCTTGCGGGATGGCTGTGGCGAATATATACTTCGCTCATCCTCTACTTGATTCTTTATCAGCTGAGTTTAAGATCAACCATTCAACTATTGGTGTCGTTATTACGATTACTCAAGTTTGTTATGCACTCGGATTACTTTTATTAGTTCCACTTGGTGATTTGTTAAACCAAAAAAGACTTATTATTGTTCAAATGCTTTTATCCGTTTTCGCTTTAATTGTGGTTGGAGTCGCTCCTTCAAGTACCGTACTTTTTATAGGTATGGCCTTAGTCGGAATTCTTGCGACTGTTACGCAGACACTCGTCGCATACGCATCCATTTTAGCTAACCCAAAAGACCGTGGGCGAATAGTAGGTTTCGTTACGAGTGGTGTCGTAATAGGAATTCTACTTGCACGTACATTTGCCGGAACATTAACAGATTTAGCGGGATGGCGTTCCGTTTATCTTACCTCTGCTGTACTTATGCTCTTCGTAATTGGTTTGTTATATCGTAATTTACCTAATCTTGAACATAAAAAAGCAGCTATGACCTATCGTAAATTATTACGTTCTGTTCTCTTATTATTTGTAGAAGAAAGGATCTTACGTATTCGCGGAATATTAGCATTGCTTATTTTTACTTCCTTCAGTATTTTATGGACTTCATTAGTTTTACCTCTAAGTGCTGCACCATATAATCTATCACATACAGCTATCGGAGCATTTGGTCTTGCTGGAGTTGCTGGTGCATTAGCTGCCACTAAGGCCGGACAACTCGCTGATCGCGGATTGGGAGAAAGAACTACCGGCATAGCCTTATCCTTATTATTACTTTCATGGCTCCTCATTAAATTAATGAACCATTCTCTATTCCTACTAGTTACCGGTGTTATCCTTTTAGATTTAGCTGTGCAAGCTGTACATGTCACGAACCAAAGTATACTTTTCACAGTGCGTCCTGAAGCGAGAAGTCGGCTCACTGCTAGTTATATGGTTTTCTATTCTATCGGCAGTGCTACAGGTGCAATTCTTTCCACAAACATTTATGCAAGCTACGGATGGAACGGAGTATGTATATTAGGTGCATCCGTTAGTGCTTGTGCTCTTTTATTCTGGACAATGACCTTACGGCGATCATCAAAACTAAAAGAAGAATAATTCATTTGTGTATTTTTTAATACGTGTTTTTCTACAAGACTATAGAATAGCATTTACTTTTCAAAATAAATCAACGGCATTTTCATATTAAAAATGCCGTTGATTCCAAACTTTTATGTATGCGATTCGCCATTTCATAATAATAGATCATATACTAGCGAAATACATCTATTACAAATTACCTTTAACTTGTCCAACAATCTCATTTATCGTATTTCGATCAAACTTATCACTAATTTCGTATGGCTTACGATCTCCTACTAATTGTACCCCTACGATGTCTTTGCGGTCCTTACCATATTGCACTTCAATAATAGATCCGCGCTCTATTTGTTTCCAAATGTAACCTGCTTCATCTTTATTATCTAAAATAATACAGTCCTCAATATTTTCATCAATCCCAATTAACTTGTTATCATCCCTATACCCAACCTCGTATTGTAGACGTTCTTTCGTTTTTCCGCTTACTAATATACCTTTGCTACCATATGAGTAATCCGTATAATCCTTTTTCTCCGCTTGTACCGCTTTCGGCTCTTCTGCTTCAGTTTTTTCAGCAGTTCCACACCCCGCAATAAGACCGATTGGCATAACCGCCGTTAATACTACTCTAGTAAATTTCTTTATCATTTGTAACCAACCTCACATGTTTAACTTTAAATTCCATTTATCCCCTTACCAAATAATAACATAACACTACAGAGAAAGTGCCAAAGATAAAATATTATTTACATTCTCCCACTTTAAAAACCTATGCAGAAAGTTATACATCTATTTTGTCTCTTTCCCGTTTATCTTAATGTAATATTCTCATGATTATAACTAGATGGAAAGAGTTAGCTGAGGAACTTTATTCCACAGGTAACTACGATGCAATGTACTTTGCAGGCATTATTGCAAATCCAAAAGCTATGAGTGAATCGGATTTTAATCGTTGGATGGATGGGGCGTATTTTTATATGCTGTCTGATTATGTAGTAGCAATAACTTTATCAGAATCAAATATTGCACAAGACGTTGCTGATAAATGGATTGCAAGTGGGGACGAGCTTAGAATGTCTGCAGGCTGGAGTTGCTACTGCTGGCTTTTAGGGAATCGCAAAGACAATGAATTTTCCGAAAGCAAAATTTCCGATATGCTTGAAATGTTGAAAAATACAATTCATGATTCGCCATAACAAGCAAAATCCTCTATGAATAATTTTCTAAACACTGTGGCAATTTCATATGTGCCACTACACGAAAAGGCAGTCGAGACTGCAAAAGAAGTTGGTATAGTTGAAGTAAAACGTGACAACAAAAAAGTAGTTTGCTAAATGCTCACGAAAGTATTCAGAAAGAACTTGATAGAGGAAGACTTGGTTTCAAACGTAAATATGTAAGATGTTAAAAGTATAAAGGTGTCAATCTAAGCAAGATTGACACCCTTTTTGTAGATATTAAAAGTTACGGGGAACCAATCATTCATTTCCCACTGTACATCTTATCCGTTAGAAACTTCTTCTTTCAATTTATATACCCTATCTCTTTTCTCATCATTTTTGATAAAAATAAGCTTTCCTTCCGTAACAAAACCCTCTAATATTAAGCATACTTGCCCATATGCTTTCGGCTTATTCGTAGTGAATCTTTCATCGGGTATTTTACCAGATCGTATTAATCGTTCACATAGCTCAAGTGCACTTATTTCTTCAGAATTAAGTAATTCCAAAATAGCTTTTTGCAATGGCGATAACGGTACGGGTATCTCGGCTACCTCCACCTTTTCTTTTTCTTCTTCAAATAAATCTTCAAATGAAATTTGATTCATTACATCTGTTCCTTTCTCACAATTGATTTATATAACATGAACTGAATCCTATATGTACTGGAACTTTAAATATTATTTATTGTTATGTAGTACTTACCTTATTACATGAATTTCAAACTCATGTCCGTAATTCCATATAGTATGTTTCAATTATACCAAATATACGTTCTGTCTTCTATTGTAGAATTCGTTATAATAGAAATGAAAATAATAGTGAACATTTCCCTCCTTGTTAGTTGTATACACTATGTGAAAAAACAGAAAAAGTTTACATAATAAAATTATAGTGCTCTGTTAAATTTCTACGCTAAAACGCAAAAAAGCACTTGTTGCCTTTCATAGACAATCAAGTGCTTTAAGTTCATATGTTTTTAAGTAGCATTAAATTTGTAAGTTTTATGGAAACAGTATGACACCTTTTATATGTCGTGACAACTACTACGTTAAAAATTACGAGTTTGTACGAGTTCGTTAGTTTTATGCCCATTCCATGTCTTTGTATTCGTCGCACAGTAAAATGTCATCTCGCCTAAACTCGTATTTCGTTTTCTATTCTATCATTGCACATAATACTCTATGATGGTACAACCATCATGAGGTCTTTACTTTTTAACAGCCTATTCTTTTTCGTTCTCATGCCTTACCTGACTGTGTATACAATTTTAGTACCACATGCTTTATCACTCTAGTATATAACCTATAAGTCCAGTAATAAATACTTAGGCAGTTACTATAGCTAATTGTATTGGTTTCCTTCACTAAATCACAAACTATTCATCCCATTCCTCATATACAACTGACCCCATATAAATTAAATTCCCACTTTTAAATTTAACTTCATCTATATCTCCATCGTACTCAAAATCATATAATCTAATAACAGAATCATAGGTTTCTGGCAATTCTTCCCCATAATGTTCCACAAATTGTGATAAAATTTCCGCTTCGTAAGAGGAACCACTTAAAAGGGTAGTCAACGATGTAGTTGAACCCTCTATCAAGGTACTCTCTAATAAATCTTGGTTATAATCAATAAAATCAATATTAAAGTCTCTCATGAATTTAGATTGAATTCTGTCCCCAACTTCATCAAACTTAATTTCAACATATTCTTTTAGACTTTGCTTAGTTCTAAAATTACCTATCCATAAAGACATTACGCCTGGATTTTCCATAATGAATCCCCCTATATATAAATTATAGTAACATCACTTATCTTAAGCCTTCAGGTAATGAATTTATTCCACCTTTCAATCTATAATGTGCCCAATTTTTTAATCTTCTTTTAAATGTACTATAATCTAGAGAACTATCAATAATTTTTAACAACTCATTATGTGCTGTAGTAGAACCTATATCACCATGTTTACCTATTGGATTAACAAAATGAACGTCTTCTATAATTGTTCTCATCTCTGCAATATCTTCCGCTTTTACTCCCCACAATTTAAAAGTAGGTGCTCGTGATACTAAATGCCATTCATGTAGCCCTCCCGGATAACGAATTCTACTTTCAATAATACTCCTTAGCTTCTGATCAGCCCACGCTAATTCAAATTCGTCCAATGTTAAATTATTAAACCACTTCGCAAATTCTTTATTGCCGGGCATATCTTGAGGCGTAAAAGTTCTTGTTCTTGAGGTTTCTTTAACAAAATTATCTTTAATTAACTTTGCACGCTGTGCGTTAGTTAACCGTTTTGGTCCCTTATATAACTTTGATTGCTTATTACTAGAAGAAACTCTATCTTTAGTCGGCTTTAATGGTCTAGGTTTTAGTTTTTCCGTACCCTTAACCCCACCACTCTCCAAATTCGAGATCCTACTCTGAATACTCGCCTTAGAGGCATCATGGGCTTCTTGGAATTTTCCGCTATAGTTCGTTCCAGTTCTAACGACACTTCCATCTGGCAGTATTTCTACACCTTTAACGAATGGGGATACGGAGTCCACACCTTTTGCCACTAGACCTTTAATGAAATAGTCTGCATCATTAATCTTATCTACGGTTTTCCAAACTTGTATTTTTAAATTTTTTAATAGATTATTTTCCTTAAGCGATTGTACCACATTTTTACCCAAATTCGGATTGAAACCAGGGATTCCTTCTTTGAATTTTAATAATTTTGCTAAATCAGCTAATTCATTCGTGCCTTTGAATGCTTTTACTCCTTTTCCTACCGCTCCAACAACTGGGATTGCATCTAATCCGCCAAAAATGATGTTTCCTACCCGCTCTTCTTGGCTCAATTTCCTGTGTGTTCCCCAGTCTTCTCCGTCGATACCACTTTTTATTTGTACAGCGCCGTATACAACTGCGGCAGCGGCGCCGAGTGGTGGGCAAAGGATTGTTGCGATGATGATTCCTCCGCCTATTGCTATGTCACGTATCATTTCTAGTTTTTTCTGTTCATCTTCTATCGATTTGTATTCAAATCCTCGTGTGGATGGGACTACTTTCTTGTATTCTTCATAATCTAGTTTTGCATCTGGATTTTGTTTTTTTAGTTCTTTGTATTCCGCTCTAAGTACGTTATCAAATGCAGGTGAATCTTTAAAAATATCTTCTACTGTTATTTTATCTTTCTTCGTCTGTATTGTTTGTGGTACACTTCCGTAACCCGCGTGCGCATCTGGTAATACTGTCGTTGTTGTAGAGCCAATTCGGTTATTTGTTGTGAAACTGAGAATAGATGTATCCCTCATTTTTTGAGTGAATTTATCCATTTCTATTAAAAAAGGTTTATCTATATGTTCAGAGACCACTCGCCCTGCTTCTCCGCAATATTTTTGTAATGTCGAATAGCTATCAAGTAATTCCCCGATTTTTTGCGATTGATCTCTATGATTAAAATGTATACTACCATCTGAGTCTAATTCTCGTATTCTTCCATCAATTCTTTTTAATAATTCATTTGCGTCCCGTAATTTCATGAGTGCATCTTTTGTAATTCGATTCATACCATCTCCCATGTCTTGCCATGGTTCAGGTCTATATTTCACATCCATTTTGTTTTCATCCCCCAGCCGTATGGTGATTTCTACAACTTACTTAATCTTTCACGTAATTGTTCGTCCTTTTCAAGCATTTCTACACATACATTTCCTACAACTTTCGCCGATCTAGAATAGTGTTCAGCCAATTCAAGTGTTTTGTGTAATATATCAGGATATTTTTCAATTACTCTCATCGCTTCACCTTTTTGATAAAAATTACTGCTTAGTAAACTCTCAATATTCGTTCCAATGACGTCTACATGGATTGTATATATGTTTTCTAACTTCATTACTATATCAAGTAGTTCTTGAAAATTAACTAATACTTCTTCTCCACCACTAGAACCGCCATCTCCCATTGATACTTGCATTATTCAATACCTCCTAACGAGAATTGTCTCGGGTCAATTAATTTTTTATACGGCATTTTTAACACGTCATACAATTTCTTATTAACCGCATAGAGGCTCACCCAGTCATATCGATTACGATCTACATCTATTTGAACGAAATCTTCTCCTTCAGTGAAATATAAGAAACATTCCCATTTTCCTCCTCTATTACTCCGAGGCCTCGTATACGTTTCCATCGCTATAACGTCTTTATTTGATAAATCTTTTTCCTCAAATGTTTGTTGTTCTGTTTCTGTCATTCTCTTTGAGAAAAATGTACCTTCTATTTCCCTCGGTTCTCTCAACAAGAAAGGGATGTGCGTTAATAAGGAAAAATATACGTCTGGCTTTGGTATGTAGTCGATCTCGTATTTTTTATTTGGCTCTACTTCTGTTAATACAGCCACTCGATCTTTATCATGTCTCAAAAAACCAATTAATACATTATTAATTCTCGTGTATTCATGACAATTTTCATATTCCTTTAATAGTTCAATAATTTGAAAAGCTGCAGGGGTTATTCCGTTTTCATTTGTAAGTAAGCCTTTTTCTTTTAAACTCGTAGTTGCTTTTGTGACACATTCTTCATCAAGTAAAATAATTACGTCACGGTTTGGCAATCCAAATATATCCGTAACCCCAGCTGCACCTGCGAGAACATATAATTCAGCAGGTGCAAAATTCATTTCTTTTCCCATTCTTTTATCCCTCATTTCTCCATCACAACTGTTTTATCGTCCTTACTTCCGGTCTATCTCCGTACGTTTGAATACTTTTATCTAACTCTTTCAAAGCTTTCGTATGTCCTTCAAATGCCTCTACCATTTCTGAATTATATTGAATGATTAAATCTAGATAACTTAAAAAGGCATCTCTCGTTTTTCCATTCCAGTTCGCACATGTAACATATGCTTTTAAGTTTTTCGCTTGGTTTAAAGAATCCTTCATACCATTTTCAATATTTTGCGCGTAAGAAATGGCACTTGCAGTGTTACTTCCTATAATTTCAACCTCTTTACCACTCATGTTGATTCCCCCATTCTTTGTATGCTTAATGGATAAGATTTTCAATTTCCTTTTTCTTTTCTTCAAAAGCCTTGGTCGCTGCAGCGTATGCTGACGCTTTCTCCGCTTCTGCTTTCGCTTTATATTCCAAATACTTTGCATAAGCTGTACCTATCGCAGATTCAACATCGCTTAATGCACTCTTAAAATAGGATAGTACTGTATTTAATTCTTCATCCTTTTCATGACGTTTTTGTTCAAATTCAACTGCCGGAATTTTATTAGCTTCTAAGCCATTACTTTTACTCTCATAATCTCTCTTCGCTGATTCAACATCTTGAATGAATCGTTTTAACTCTCTTTCTTGATCTTTTAAATAATCATGTAATTTATCATACTGATCTCGTTTCCTCGCGCTTTCTGTAAAACCCGATGCATTTAAAAAAGCATTATACAATTCATCTAACATCTTTCTCCCCCTTTATTACAATAACCATGTAGTTAAATTCGTATATTTAAACATGAATATTCATTACATTAAGAATTAATAAATAATTATTTTTACATATTGCTATTTTATCAAAGGGGTTTTAACATTTCCATATTTTATAAAGTGAAACTTTAATCAGTGGGGGTTTTGTTCACCCCCACTGATTATTAGCCTTCACCAATTGGGCGTTTATGGGCAGTTCCTAACTCCTTTGCTCCTGCTGAGTTTTGAGGTGGGGGTTTTACTGCCCGTTAATGCGGGATAAAAAGCTTTCGCATTTTTCTTCAATAAATGAAACTTTAATCACTGGGATTAATATGACTATGTATTTCTGCACATGTCTATCAAGCTAAGAAAAGCGAACATCCAAAACAAAAAAAGATGGCGAGGTTAATATTGTAGCATTTGGAAAGCAGGCAGTCTCTAAAGCCTAGTTAAGCAGATGTAAGCAAGTATTATATGTTACGAATGAAAAAGGATCTGATATGAATATCAGATCCTTTTTCACTGCTTCTTTTATAAATTTAAGTTCTTCATACATACATCGCTTCACACGAGGTTGCTATTTACTAGTACACGATAACCGGTTCATACGTGCTTAAATTATCATACACAGTTTTTACAATACTAGGAGGAATGTTAACACATCCTCCAGATCCGCCTTTTCCCGTAGCAGTGCATAATTTATTTCCTTTGAGGAAGGGAATAATGTCCACTGGCTTTTTAATAGAATCAAATTGTATTTTTACTTGCCAGGCTTAATTTTTTCGCAATACTCTTCTAAAGTTAACCCATTTTCTTTTAGATAAATAGCAACTTCTTTTCCAACATAACGATAGTGCCATGGCTCATACTTTATGCCAGTAATATTCTCTTTATCTTTTGGATAGCGGAGAGTAAACCCATACTCTGCAGCATTCTTATCTAACCATTTGAATGCATCGGTAGTATCAAATTTTGCATTTAAATCTTCCACCGTATTCTGCCATTCAACTGAAATAATGTCTAACGCTAATCCAGTGTGATGTTCACTTGCACCAGGATATTGAAGATATTCCAATGCCTTAGCACTAGCCTCTTTATCCGACAAACCTTGAGATTTATAGCTTTTAACTGAAGCATCATAATAAGTTTGTTGTAATTTTATAGCTCGATAGCCTGATCTTAAATAAAGGTTGATTCCCTCTTTTTTTGCAGCTGTTACCATATCCTGATAGGAAGTTGCAATTCTGCTATCGATTTTCATATTTGGCTTAGCATTTTGAGTGATACTTGTTAATTCAATTCCTAGTTCCTTTGATAACATATGCTCTCTATTTACAAGGATAATTCTCCAATCATTAAGATCAGAGATAGGTAAAACATCTTTTTTATTCGCATTTATCTCATTTTTATTTTTATCGTTATTATTAGTAGTTTCCTGAGATGTTTGCTTTCCACTACAAGCAGCAAGGCTCCATCCCATTGCCAATACCAATGCTAAAATTATAAATTTTTTAATTATCTCTCATTCCCTTTTTGTTTATTAGTCTTTATACCAATTTCCCAACACATCTCTAGGAATCTCCTTGAAATCCTTCAAAGAAACGGGGCCGACAAATTTTTTAATCCCATGATTTTTAGAATCTTCATCCGAATAATCTTTTAAAAATTGAATTTTAAATTGTTTCTTACCATCAGCATAGTCGGTTACTGTCGGTACGAGTGCCGCTTGTCGTATACCAAAAGTTTTATCTTCATACTTGACGAATTGTATATAAGATAGTCCTCCAACCAATGTTTCTAATTTTTCTTGAGCAGAAATAAGATTTCCAAGAGAATAATAGATTAGCGTTTCATGTCCATCTTTATTTTGTTTCCACTCAATTGGTTGAATTACATGTGGATGATTTCCAATTACTACATCTACACCTAAATCTGTTAAATATTGAGCAACTTCTTTTTGTTGCTTTGAAGGTGTAGTGGTATATTCTACTCCCCAATGCACCATAACAATCACCATATCAGAGCTATTCTTTGCCTTTTCCACATCATTTTGGATCGCCTTTTTATCAATTAAATTTAATGCCCAAGACTTATCTGCTGCAACTTTAATTCCATTCGTACCGTATGTATAATTAAGTAGCGCAAAACGAATACCATTTTTTGTAATCGTTTTTATTTCATTGCGTTCATTTTGACTCTCATTAATGCCTAACGGGATAACATCCGGATATTTCTTCCAGTATTCTCTTGTATTCATAACACCTTTAATACCCATATCCATAGCATGATTTGTCGCTTGCGTCACTATATTGAATCCAGTGTCCACTAAAGATTGACCTACTTCTTCAGGTGTATTGAAAGTTGGATATCCCTGTACTTTTAGATTATTTCCTGCAATTGGAGTCTCCTGATTCACTATAGCAAGATCACTTGATTGAACAGCTTTTTTTATATTTTCATAAATATAGTGATAATCATATGAACCGTCTTTTTGTTTGCCATCTTTAATTACTGCGTCATGATATAAATTATCACCCGTTGCCATTAAATTCACAACCGATTTTACTTTTTTATCTTCACTAAAATTAGGAGACTGTTGAATAGGACTTTTATCTACCCAATTTGGTGCTTTTAATAATTTATCTGTATTTGATTGAGCAGGTGCTACTGAAGCTTTAGATGTCTTAACATCTGTATTACCGCAAGCGGTTAAAAGCACTAAAAAAATAAGACATAATAAAAAAAACTTTTTACTTCTCTGTAAATTATCTAACATGTGATCCTCTTTTCTGTTTTATTACTTATAACCAGTTCTAACAAATAATTTTTTAAAACAGTGTATTGTGGTTTTTACACTTAATTATGGAAGGATTACATCTGCTTCGGAATATGCTGAAAATCGTTTTCCACCTTCTAACAATCTATCGATTCCATCAGAATTGATAGATTGCTAGAAAAACATTATGACTAGATTCTAATCAACATCCTCCAGATACTGAATTTGATATACCTGTTCCAATTGTAGTAGCTGGTTAATCTAAACAAGAGAGGAGAAGCCTCCTCTCTTGTTTTACGTTTGTGAGTGGCTCCAAAAAGAGGGAATCGTTGCCGTACCCCCTTTAGATATTGCGAAATCTTTGTAACTAATTTCTTTAAGTTGAGCGACAATCATTATACTGATAACAACAAGTAAGACCCAAGAACTTATTTTACCAATATACGAAAAAAGTAGCAATATTTTCTGCGCTCCATATAAAGAAGCCAATTAGGAGAAATGAAAAAGGAAGTGGCATTTTATATGTGTTGTTTCGCACTGTGAATTGTACATAAGTTTTAGCAAAAACAATAAATAAAGGCTCTGTTGCAAAGTTTTCTACATGAAGCTACACTCTAGAAAACAGGATCTAGGAGAATTGGGCATGTCTTTTCGTTCTTCCCAGAAAATATATTTTCCTTCACTGATCAATTGTAAAAAAACAAGCCATCCAATTCATAAAGGATGAATTGGATGGCTTGTTCTGTATCAAAAAGAAAATCTGTTATTTGATTATTTCAATTTCCCCTCAAAAACAATTTTCCTACCACACGGTTCAACTTCTGTTTTCCCGTCTTTCTTCACTTCATGAAAGATTGGCTCTTCCATGCGACGAGACGGTGCGTATCCTTCTTGCTCCATACGTGCTAAGCAGTCTGTAATTGATTCGTTTTCTAGTACTTCAAATTTCTTCTTATTAGGTTGTTTTGTCATGCCCTAACCTACTTTCTATTTTTCTTGATGCAAATTGATTTTTCATGTGAATAATATATACCAGTGCGAGAATACCCATTATAATCATAACCGCAATAAAAAAGCTTGTATACTGTATTTTTTCTATAAATACGCCTCCTAATACAGGTCCCATAATACTTCCTATACTAAAGGCGATTCCGGATAATATATTACCTGCTGGTAGTAAGTGTCTCGGTAATAAATCTGTCATGAATCCAAGACCTAATGAGAAGCACGAGCCAATGACCATACCCGCTATAAGCATACAGGCAAATACGATCCAGTAATATTGATCAAATACTGCTGCAAGTAGGAAAATGCCAGTACTTACGCTGAACATCCACGTTAAAATACGATCTCTTCCGTATTTATCACTTAACATACCGAGCGGGATTTGTGTAATAATACCTCCAACTGCGAATGCTGGTAATAAGAAGGAAACTTCCGCTACAGACCATCCTTTGCGAAGTGCGTATACTGGCAAATTACTATTTAACATCGCTTCAAGTACACCGTATGCAAGCGGACCAATTAACGCAATCCACGCTAATCCAACGACTTGTTTATAACGAGAAAAGGATGATTCACTTTCAGTTTTCGCCTCATCTTGTGCTGGAAATGCATTTTTCGTTGGTAGTAGTAAAAGCCACCCTATTAAGCAAAGTATAGTAGATACGATAAATGGTGTTGCAAGACCGTACTGAACAGTGCTTGCTAAATACGGGCCAACTGCGAAACCAATTCCGAAGAATACACCGTATATAGATACTTGTCTACCTATTTTACTAGGATCTGACGTTGTCGTAATCCACGTTTGCGTTCCTACATGGAGCATATGATCTCCGACTCCAACTAGAAATCTAAGAATAAACCATACCCAGAATGAAAATGTTTGTGTAAAAAAGAATAATGAAATAATAACGAGAAACCCACCAATTACGATAATTGGTTTCATTCCAAACTTTTGCATCGGTTTTTCAAGAAACGGTGAAATAAATAATATCCCGATGTATAATGCCGTCGCATGAATACCGTTAATACTTGAACTAACCCCTTCTTGTTCAAAAATCATTGCAATGGTCGGTAAGAGCATGCCTTGTGACAAACCTGAAATTGCCACAATCCCAACCATAATCCAAAAAGTAAAACGCATCGACATCCTTTTCCCTCTCCTTCTCACGCTTTCCAACTTTCATTATAAACTGTTTCTTTACATGCGTGTACGAATATTACCAATAAAAAAAGAAGCTAAAAAGAATATACTTTTTAGCTTCTTATCCTTCCCAAACTTGTGCTTTCACATGGTAATGAAAGTGCTTAAAATATGGATTTTCATAAAGTGAAACTTTAATCAGTGGGGAGTTTCTCCATCCCCCACTGATTATTAGCCCACACCAATCGGGCTTTTACGGGCAGTTGATCTCCCGCCTAACTCCTTTGCTTTACACCAAAATTTTTCAGGTGGGAGTCTTACTGCCCGTTAATGCGGGATAAAATGAAGGCCCATATAAGCATTGATGTGAATGAGCTATTGTTGACTGCTGCACTTGCAAAGGAACTGCAACTGGCGAAACTTGCATATACATCGGATCAATAATAAATTTTATATATTGGTGATGATTATATGGAGAATGATATATTAAAAATGGATTATGCATTGACTCTCTCCCCTTATACATACAAATGCTATAGTATATGCAAGTTTTATATTTCGAGAATTATTTATTGTCTAACCAATCCTCTACATGCTGTATAAACACATCTAAACAATCAATAAACGGCGAATGCCCGCAATCTTCTAACACCTTCAACTCCGCATTTGGCAAATGTTTCGCTAATTCCTCGCCAACTACTTGTGGTACGACATAATCGCGGTCACCTTGTATGACGAGTGTCGGAGCTTGAATACGGTGAATATGTCCATTTCCTCGTACAACACCATTATGTTCATCTGAAATATTAAATGTAACTAATGAATAGTTCACATCAACGAAATTGCGCTGCGTTAACATATCATCTAAATACTTTTCATAACGATCCGGTTCAGGTTGATTATGTGTATATATTAATAGATTCCATACTGTACGGTAATATAATTTATTCATATTTTTTATTGCATCTAGTACGGGTGCAATTTGCACTGGGTCTTGTGCAATTTCTTCTTTCGTTTTTAATAAACTCGATACGATTGGTTGCCCGTTAATATCTTTTTTAAATATCGGGTATCCTTTCATCCCTACCGATTCTACTAATATTAGCTTTTCTACAAAAGTTGGATGGCTCGCTGTAAACTCCATCGCAACACCGCCGCCCATTGACCATCCCATTAATGAAAATTTCTTCAAATTTAATTTATCTATAAAAAGTTTCACATCTTCTGCAAAGTCTTGTAAAGAATCAATCGGCTTATTATACGTTGATTGTCCAAATCCTCTTAAATCAATTGCGTAAATATGATATTGCTTTTGTAGTTTCTCAATAACTAAATCAAAGTGTTGTGACGATGTCATATTCCCATGAATGAGTACGAGCATTTCTTCATTTTGCCTTCCAACTTCTTGATATGCAATCGTTTCTCCGTTCGCTAGTGAAACAAACTCCATTGTTGCAGGCTTAATCATTACAAGTTCCCCCATTCTTTTAATAGAAAGAAAATTCTTTACTTAATTAAAGAATATCATGTAGAATATACGTTCTCAATACAAAATCTATACGAAATTTCCACATAAAACAACATGTCTATTACTAGACAATTAAAATAAAAAGGTATATAGTTAGCTAGGTAACTAATTTGAAAGGATCCAAATACATGGACGAAAAACAACATTTTTTCCACATTGTCAGTCAAACTTCTCGTAAGTTTACGAAGAGATTTAATGAACGTGTATCTCCAACAGGATTATTTAGTGCGCAATGGGCTGTTATTTTCCGCATTAATCAAAGTGGATCTTGTACCCAAACAGAATTATGTCAGTATTTAAATGTTGAATCACCAACGATGACTCGTACGTTAACACGTATGGAAACGATGGGCTGGATTATTCGTACGGAAGGAAAAGATCGCCGTGAGAAGCTCATTTCCTTATCGGAAACAGCAATAGAAATGATTCCAGTATGGCAAGAAGAAGTTGATTCTTTTGAAGAAAAGACGCTAGAAGGTATTAAAGAAGAAGACTTACATGCGGCTTTTCAATTGTTACAACAAATTATCAAAAATTTAGATCATTAATATGGAGGGATGACGATGCAAAGTGAAAAACTTTGGACGAAGGATTTCCTCGGAACTTGTTTTAGTAGTCTGTTTCTCTTTTTAACATTTTACATGCTTATGACTACTCTGCCTGTCTATGTTATAGACAGCCTAAAAGGAAAACCTGAGGAAATTGGTTTAGTTGCAACTGTTTTTCTTATTTCATCTGTTTTATGTAGACCATTCACAGGAAAATGGCTCGATGATTTAGGAAGAAAGAAAATATTATTTATTTCACTTTCACTATTTTTAGCCGCTACTGTTATGTATTTCGGTACGCAAAGTTTATTTTTATTACTTGCCCTTCGCTTCTTACATGGTATTGGATTCGGAATGGCAACAACAGCAACTGGAACAATTGTAACTGATGTAGCACCAGCTCATAGACGCGGTGAAGCACTTGCTTATTACGGCGTATTTATGAGTCTACCGATGGTAATTGGTCCTTTTTTAGGTTTAACAATTATTTCCCATTTTTCATTTACTGTACTATTTATCGTTTGTTCAGTATTTTCATTACTCGCATTTTTATTAGGATTACTAGTCGATATTCCACATGAAAAACCAGTAAGTAAACAAAAACGAGAAAAAATGAAATGGAAAGACTTAATTGAACCATCTTCTATTCCAATCGCTCTTACAGGATTTGTTTTAGCCTTTTCTTATAGTGGCATTTTATCCTTTATTCCTATTTATGCGAAAGAACTCGGTTTAAGCGAAATTGCAAGTTACTTCTTTATTTTATACGCACTTGTTGTTGTAATTTCTCGTCCATTTACAGGAAAAATATTTGATCGTTTCGGTGAAAATGTACTTATTTATCCAGCTATCATTATTTTCACAATTGGGATGTTCATTTTAAGCCAAGCGCAAACTTCATTTTGGTTCCTTGGCTCAGGTATGTTAATCGGTTTAGGATACGGGACATTAATTCCAAGTTTCCAAACGATTGCAATTTCTGCCGCTCCAAACCATCGACGTGGTTCTGCGACAGCTACTTACTTCTCGTTCTTTGATAGCGGCATTGGCTTTGGTTCTTTCATTTTAGGTATAGTCGCTGCCAAATCAAGTTATCATAATATGTATTTTATCGCAGCTATTATCGTTGCGTTCACTTTATTACTTTATTATGTATTACACGGACGAAAACAAAAATTCAAGAAACAAAGTACAGACAGACAAATATCTGCTTAACGTTCATAAGGAAAGTAAACTTACCCGTTTACTTTCCTTATTTTGTATTTCTTTCAAGACGAGCGTATACTTATAATAGAAACTAAAGGAGGTACATACATGAATGTAAAGAAATCTCCCCTGCTATTACTGTTACTAGTATTACTATTCGTAGTTACAGGACTTGGGTTTACTTTTTTTAAAAATAATAAAACGACCCCCACTAAAGATAATGTCACAAAAGAAAACTGGTTAGACGATCCTTACTTACGCTGGTCGTATACACATATGAAAGAATTCACTTTAATTAATGAAGTAAAAAACAATCCTGACCAAGTTGCTCCCTTCCCTACCGCGTTACAAAACTTAGACGATTTTGCTGTCCAACGTGGATTTGGAAATACAACTCCTCTAAAAAAACTTTTAGACGAAAACAAAACAGACGCTTTTGTCGTTGTACATAATGGCCAACTTGTTTATGAGCGATATTTCAATGGATATAACGAGAGTGATCCTCATGGAATGGCATCATTAGCAAAGGTGTTTACTGGTGCAATCATACAATCTCTCGCTGAAGAAAATCTTATTGATGTAGAGAAAACAGCTGACACTTACATAAAAGAATTAAAAAATACACCGTTTGGTAAAGCAACACTTCAGCAATTACTGGACATGCAAGTTTCCGCTGAATACCCTACTCACGGATATATGCAGCTAGGACTAGAAAATCAAGATGCACAACTATATTTAGCTAGTAATATCTTGCCCCGAGGTAAAAATTACGAGGGGCCTATGAAAATTTATGATATGTTACTAGAAGCCGAAGAAACTGCACCGCCTGGTTCCGCTTTTTCTTACAATAATGGCTCAAGTGAAACACTCGCTTGGATTATCCGAACAATCACTGACAAATCATTAGCTGAAAATGTAAGCGAGAGAATTTGGTCTCAAATTGGTATGGAAGAAGACGCTTATTACGTTACAGATGAAAAAAAAGTAGAACAAGCAAGTGCTGGTTTAAATGCAACTGCTAGGGATATGGCGAGATTCGGGCAATTACTTTTAAATAATGGTCAATATAATGGAGAACAAATCGTCCCTTCTTCTATTACAGAAAGTGTAAAAAATGTACAAGAAGACGAGCTCGCAATTGGCAGCGGCGCTTCAATTTCTTATCATAATCAATGGTGGATTCCGCATAATGAACAAGGCGCTTTCGAAGTGTTAGGCAGTTACGGACAAACGCTTTACATCGATCCGACAGCAAATATGGTAATCGTCCACTTCTCTTCTAACGCTGCGCCTAGTAATGAAATCCATTCGGTTTATTCCGATATGTATATTGATATTGCACATCATTTGGAGAAGCTTCCACAGTAGTGGAGGCTTTTTTTATTTACCCAAATCCTATTCCAGTTAGTACTTAGTTAGTAGGAGTTGCCGAAAGAATTACTATTTGAACCACGCCTAAACCCCATTTATATTGATAATATTTTAGTAATTTGAAAACACTAGTGCTTAGGAAAGGAGGGATTACGAATGTCTGTGAAAAAGCTATTAACTGGATTAATCATTTCACTTGCGATGATTGTAGTGATGACTACTTTAGGTTCACTCCGTGTATTTGCCGAATCCGACGCTGTGAGACAGCCTATTGAGGTTGAATTGAATGATGATTACTTTAATCCGAGTATCATCACAGTTCCGGTTGGGAAAACGACAACGTTGCTATTGAAAAACAAAGGGAATAGAGAACATACCTTTACGGTGAAAAAACTCGGAATTGACGCCGAAGTCCCGTCAGGAAAAGAAATAACAATTACCGTAAAACCTGAAACTCCCGGTACATATGAACTAATATGTAGGTTCCACTACTTGAAAGGAATGGATGGGAAAGTAATAGTCAAATAACGAGCGGTACCGGTCGATCCTTACTTTTTTTATAAAGTGAAACTTAAATTCGCGGGGGTGTCCCTCCCCCACGGATTATGAGCTCTCACTAATCATTTTTTTACGGGTAGCATAAAATCTTTAAGTTGTCATAGCGTACGAAATTTGTGTTTTGTTGGTACTACCCCATCGCCATCAAGCTAAGGTTTTGAAGTACCCCCAGAACGAAATTTTGTGCTAACTTGTAACAAAAAAGCTCATTTTTTCGTTTTGGGGTATTTCAAAATATGAGTTGGATGGGCATGTATGGTGACCCCTACTTAATTATTAGAAAAACATTAGTTTTTAAATTGTATACACGCTGATCACGGTGATTTTTCGATGCATCCATCATAATGAATCTCTCCTTTGCCACTTTTTATCAGTATTGGCAGGTAAAAAAGGGGCCAGACACAAAAACAGGCTGTGAAGAAAGTCTTCCTCACAACCTGAGAACAAGTTATATATCCAAATATGACCTGTTCTTTTAACTAATTAGTTTTTTATAATCTGTTATAGTCGATATAACTAGAGTCATAATAAATCCACTGACCTGTTCCAATTTTTAGCCAGCCGTTCTTTTCTTCATATACTGTAACTTGTTCGCCTTTACTTGTCTTTCTAACAATAGAATAGTTTGTACCTGATCCGCTTCGAACATTTACCCCAATACCATTGATTTGAGCCGTTCCAATTACATTTTGAACACTACCATTTTCAATTACTTGAAGCATGTTTAGAATGAATGTTGCTGTTTCACCACGAGTTGTTGTTCCTTTAGGGTCGTATTGATTGTCACCCTTACCTTTTACAATACCTAAGCCATACAATCTTTGTACGTCTTCTTTATAGCTAATTTGGTCTTTGTCTGAGAATGGTAAGTTTGCAACTGGCCCCCGTATACCTTTATACTGTAAAGCCTTGTTTACAATAATTGCTGATTCTTCTCTTGTAATAGGTGTGTTTGGGTCAAAATAACCGTCACCTCTACCTACAATGATACCTGCACTTGCAGTACGTTTAATACCCTCTCGTAAAGTTGAGTTTGCATCGTTTATGTCTTTAAATGAAGTATCTCCAGCTGGCAAGTTTAGAGATTTAGAGATTAATTGAGCAAATTCGGCTCTTGTTATCGCTCTATTAGGTGCGAAAACCCCGTTTCCTTCTCCTACCATAATACCTCTTCTATTCAAATCACGAATAGCTGACTCATACCAACCTCCTGTTATATCGTCTGTTGGTTGATTAAATTTATTATAATAACCTTCAACACCATTTATGAATGGAACCCATTGTCCATTGTTTATCATAATAGCAGGACAGTTTTTACCACTCCATCTTTGGTGTTTTACGATGTTATTTAATGGTACACCCGTTTCTTTCATTAAATACGCTACAAGTTTCTTAGCGTTATCTACTGCCTTATTGTAGTCACCATCCCTGTTAACTGCAATTTCAATTGCAATGGATTCCCTATTACCTGAACCATCACCGTCTCCAGCGTGCCATCCGTTCTCGTTTAATGGTAGGTGTTGATAAATCTCTTTATCATCTACTGTAAAATGCCATGATGCAGCTCGGTCTGTATTCCCTACTGCTTGGTTATATAGGTATTGAGCGTGGTTTCTAGCACCTGCTCCTACACTTGTATTATCAGTCTCATGAATTGTAATGTACTTTGGACTCATGTAGTTTTGAGGACGAATATTATCGTTACCTACTGGAACAATCCATTCAGTGAATGGAACACCGTTTATTGTACTAGAGGTGCTAGGTGATGCGGAAGACAGACTACGTTTTGTTCTGTTTGAATTGCTAGGAACAGTTAATGTACCTGTTTCTTCATGAATGCCTTCTGAACGTTGAAGACTGTCTACTTTCTTATTGTCGACAGTACCTCCACCACGTCCGTCTACCTCTTCAAAACTAGCTTCAATACTTTTTAAAGCCTGTTCATCTGTTGTTTGAAGTTGGTCTGTTTTACCTTGTTCTTGAACGCTTGTAGGATGCTTATTGTTTACTGATTGTTGTTCCTCTGCGAACGATACCAATGGTGAAGATAATACCGTTAATCCTGCCGTGAATGCTACTACTTTTTTATTAAATTTAATATTCATTTCTAATTTGGTATATCTCACTATTTTAATAGATACACCTTCCTCCTTGTACTTCTTTTAGTGTGAATAATAGTTTAAATACTGGTAGCCTGAACCCAAAAAATAACGGCTTGATTTTTCATTTCATATGGGGGTCCCACCACATGCCCATCAAGCTGAAATTTCGTTTTGGGGTAATTCTGAAATCTAAAAATTTATTGCAAGTTGGTAGATATGTTATTTGAGTAGTTAAGTTCTAAGAAATATGACCTAGTTTAAAGGGTAATACATTGAGTTGGTATTGTTACTATATTGCAAAAAAATAATAGTTTACTAAATTAAACTATTGTTTCGAAAAGAATCCACGGTCATACACTTATTGTAAGAAACTATTTAATATATTTAACAACATTGTGTAACAAGTATAGTTACTTGTATATACGAGTGTCAATCAAAAAAACCTTACATTTTTGTAAGATAAGTAAGTTAATAATATAGTAAATAATTATTACATAAACTAAATAATTTTGTATTTATAATAAAGTAGTTCATAAACAAATAAAAAGTAACTTCATCTAAAAAGGAGGTTTTGGTGCAAATAAAAGATACGTTCCAAATAACAATGGGGATTCCTAGTGGAATCCTTTTTATGCTGTTAATCCAAATAATTGATGAATGAATTGTTTTTGATTTTGAACAGACTGATTCTGTAAATCAATCTGTTCTTTTTTTATCATATGCATGGCTTCTACTCCTGCAAGAATAGGGGTACCGCCACATCGCTATCAAGCTAAGGTTATGAAGTCCCCCCTAAACGAAAATTTTTACCTATCTACAATTCAGCTCATTTTTTGTGTGTAGTGTAAAAAAAAATCCTTCCAGGAAACCTGAAAGGATTTTTTTTACATAAGTGGGATTATTGGATTATTAATTGTTACTTATTTTTTTGTAATAGGGGTCACTATACATGCCCATCAACTTAAGAATTCAGAATTACCCCAAAACGAAATTTTAGCTTGATGGGCATGTGGTGAGACCCCTATATAAACTGTAATTTCATTCGCATTTATTGTTTATATAAAATTATTAATTAATATATCAATGTCTTGACTTAAATACAAAACTTGCTTATGAGTAAAACCATACTTCTCTACAAGTTTAATTAGTTCTTGTTTCTTTTCTTCAATTAGTTTATGTCAATTTGCCATCTCCATATCTTTAAAAGCTCCTTTAATACTATTTATCGGTTAAATTATAGTATAAATACAAAAATAAGGTAACCGAAAATTTTAGTAATTGAGTTTTAGAGCAGACTAATAAATATATAAAAATCAAGATATATGTATAATTGCATTTAAAATCTTCTATATTGATGTTATACTAATATTAATCGAGAAGCATCTGATTAATCACTACATTTTCTTAAATAACATGTCAACGTATAAAAAGACACTTTAAGTAGTGTCTTTTTATACGTTTTGAGCCTAATACTAGAATAGAACTAACACATAGTTATAAACGGGGTCCCGCCACATCGCTATCAAGCTATCAAAACAAAATACCCCCTAAAACGAAAAAGAGATGGAGAAAACAATAAAAAAACTTATCATTAAGTGCTAAAAGATAAGCTTTTTTTCTATACTTATTGAATTTTATTGGATTTATTCCATACTAATTTAGTAAGAAAATATTGAATACCAAACAAGATAGTAACAAGTAAAATGAACTTTAAACATACTAACATCCATCCAACAATGTCTTGAGGTAATTGATTATTATATGTAGTGTAGGCTACACCAGTAAAAGATAAAATAAGGGTATAAGATAATTTATCTTTTAATGTTTGTTTTAATTTTTCTTTGTTATCGATTTCTAGTTCGTAAACACCAGCTAAAATGGATCTAATAAAGAAGAATACCATATAACAGATAATTATACCAAGAGCTGTAGCCCATTCTAGAAACGGTCTTTGTAAGTATACGCCCCTTATTATTAAATCTATGAAGGCTAGCAATAAAACCACAATTCCAGATTGGGCCCAAATTTTCATTTCAATTTGCTGAATTCTTTCATCTGAATGTGTACTGAGTGAAAACAAATTTTTTAGTTTTTCCATTCTATTTTCCCTCCCAAAATAATTCATCTAAAGTTTTATCGAGTGATTTAGCTATATCAATGCAAAGCTTTAAAGATGGATTATATTTATTAAGTTCAATAAGACCAATGGTTTGTCGAGTAACATTTACAAGCACAGCTAATTCTTGTTGAGTTAGCCCCTTTTCTGTTCTTGCAATTTTTATTTTGCTTACTGACATTAAATACACCCCGTTTGTAAAGATAATCTTTATACTTTTCATCTTATATTCTATATATTAAATTATAAGCAATATTAACGAAATATATATTTTGCATTAAGACGTATATAGATTGCGTTTGTCCTTTCTTTTTTTCCATTTCTATTATTTTTGTCTCTAAAACTATCTCACAAATATAAAAATACGCTATGCTTTCTGTAGAATCATAGGAAAGGATGGCGTTTTTGTATGTCTATTTCTGTATCTGATGAATTACAATTATTTGCTCAAGAAATTCAAAGCTTTTTATCCCCAAATATCTTACAAACTCTTGCTAGAGATGTTGGTTTTGTGCAACGAACCAGTAAATACCAAGCAAAAGATTTAGTCGCTTTATGTGTATGGATGAACCAAAATGTCGCTAAAACCTCTTTAACTCAGTTATGTATCTGTTTAGAAGCATCAACAGAAGTAAAGAGCTAGGCTACCATTCCATAAGGTATGTGGACATGCTCATACACTTATTTACGCATTGGCCTCCTAGCTAATGCGTACCTTTATTTTCGTTCGCTGTGTTCGTTTGTTTTGTTAGACCTTAAATCGAATTGCAACTACATTCTTCTTATTTAATAAGTATTAATTTAGAAAACCCATAAACAAAAAAAAGAGCGCTGTAAAGAAACGCACTCATTCAAAGGACTTTACCAATCTCGACGATTATCGCGATCACAGTCACGATCATGATTACGTCTGCGACGACATTCATCACAATCGCAGTCACGGTCACGTCTACAACGACGGTCATCACAATCTCTATGTCTGCGTCTGCAAAACATTAAATCATCCCAAAATCTATTACAATCTCTGCAATGTCTGAAATTACAATTACATCCCATAAATATGATTACCTCCTCTCAACTCTAGGATTCATCATATTCTATGCTAAAAAACAAAAACAGCTTGTTTACTAGTCTATATTTTGCATTTTAGAATAATAATACTCGTAGTTACTCTTCAAATTGCAAGTCTATTTCACCAATTATCATCCCTTAACAACAAACAAGACGCCACCCAGATCACGGCAGCGCCTACGATAATTGCTATTGGTTTAATCATTAACAAATATATCTGGCCCCTTCTTCAGCGCGTACGAGAAACCCGAAATAAATACAACACTAAATATAATAATAGAAGACCACATATTAAAATGATATTCTTTACCTGCAACTAAATTATATATGTTATGGACCAAGAAATTAGCACCTATAATAATTCCGCCTAACATTGAACTAATTAAAATGCTCATTAAATAAAACTTGAACTTCTGGAACATTTCCCTTCTACCCCTTTTCTAAAATAAATTTTATTTAGGTTATACCAGAAAATTGTACCATTTATTTTCCATATATTATCAAAACTATGTTTTAATTAAGGTTATTTTAAGGAAGACATTATCTATTCAAATGTCCATTTTGTTCAATAAAAAAGAGCACCAACGGCACAGGATGCTCTTAATGTGATAAGGGGGGTTCCTATGAGTATTGAATGAGACACGAAGAACTTGTCCCATAATTCAATATATTCTTGTCCTTGTCAAAAGGTGCAATAAAAAGAGTACCCGCCATTAGGTACTCTTCAACAAGTAAGTATGGCACTCCAAGTTTCACCTCATATGATAACTCCTCCACGATATCACGATCCATCGTATGCTTGTCTTATTAGAATGTTCACTGGTTTAATGTGTAATTATATAACAAAGAAAAAGCACCCGTTTTGGATGCTTAAAGTATACTAATATTAATATTGAATAGCTTTATTGATAAACTTTCTAGAACAATGAATATACTAGCTGAAACTGATCTATATCCGATATTCTTTCCTGTAACATTAATAGTAATCTCCGCTAAATGGGTTTTCATATTATCTTTTTCAAAAATTTTATCTTCAATCTTTTCAATTATTGCTACATTATCTACTTCTTTAAAAGTTTTCAGCAATTTTGTTTCTAAATATATGTTTTATCTAAACAATAAACCTCTAATTACTTTGCCTTTAAAAAAGTTAGCATTTTTAGGAATAGAGTGTAAATCATTCATAAGGTGTTACTTCTATTCCTAATACGGTATGTGAAATTATAAATAAACACTGATAAAAAGGTGTGATTATCACGTCACTTTTTTCCTCTTAAAATAAGTTTTCATTATTAAGAATTTTTCTCGCTCTTTTTAACGCTTCCTCTTTTTTGTCCATCACCATAAAAACACCCCTATCTACTGGTGAAATTCACCTTACTTCCTATTTCAATTACATCACATATAGCAGATATACCATTGAATGAATACTTTAAACGTAAGATATAAGATCTTGGAATTCAATGGTTACAGTATAGTTGCACTTTATAAAAGTATAATTTTATATTTTTATAAAGTTATACTTTTATAAAAAACAATCGATTTAAACTTAAACCCAGAACTTCCACCAAGGTTTCTTTTTTGCCGCCGCTATTTCTTCCTGGGCTGATACAATAGTACGTTTAGCATCTTGAATCTCTCTGACCATCTTCATAAGATTATCATCTCTTAGCTCTAACCTCTTTTTTATCCTTTCTTCACGTTCCTTGCGATCTTTCATATCTTCCTTTATTAATTTATTTCTTTCTTTAATATCCTCTTCAATTAATTTGTTCTTTTGATCTATACGATCACCCAGCCTCTTTTCCATTTCTAAAAGGTTTGCTTGCTGCACCTTATTAATTTCTTCTATCATAGCGCTATATTGTTGTTGGAATTGATACTGCATTTGATAAGGAACTGGATCTGATCCCTGGGATTCCTCTTTCTTATTATGGATTCCAAACTGCTTTGCAATCATTTTCGCAGCTTTTTCTAAAGTCATACCATCTTGCTTACTCAACTCTACTAACTGTTCAATAAGTACAACATCAAACTCTGTATATTCCCTTCTCCCTCGACTATTCTTTCTCACATCATATCCTTCACGTTCAAAAACATCCGAATACTTTCTAAGTGTGCTACTACTTACTCCTAAACGACTATAGACCTCACTGCTGGTATATACTATCTCTGCTTCTGACATAGCGCTATGCCACCTCCTATAAGGAAAATTCCATATCAAAGGGCTAATACCTCTTAAAATTCATCGACGAAGCTCGCACGGTCTTTGCTTTCTTTTGTCGGAATATATGATAGTAACATAACCAATTCGAAATAATATATATTACGGATATAGGTAACATATATTTTACTACCACAGTTCCTCCCTAATGGTATTTACACTAGAAGAACATTGCACATAAATTGTATATATACGACTTATAAAAATTAACTTTACAATACGCTCCTTTTGAGGATTTCCACCAATACAGCATCGATGAATTTTTCATGGACATTACGGATAGTATCCATTTATTCACTCAAGATCCATACGAATTCGCTATGCAATTTAAACGTGAAATATATGACAACGACTCATTTTTTAAAATTCCTTGTCAAAAACAAGCATATATAGTGTAGAAAACATATTCTACACTATATGTTATCAAAAAGTGAGGAAACGTATATGAATTCACATCATAAGAAAGATTTCATTAATATAAGCTCACCTTATCTCCCACATATCGACTTATCGGTATTTTCGAAAGTTCAAAAACCAATAAAATCATCGCGATCCCCAAAAACTCAAAAAACAAAACAATCATTAAAAGCTCCAAAATCCCAAACGATGTATTACATTTACATGGCAATGGAATTGACTTTAGTCGTATTTCGGAAAAATATGTTCCAGCTACAACTTCTGTTAGTTCAATTGATTGTTCAATAAAACTTAAACTGTGTTCTATTCGTAAATGGCCAACCTTTTTTAGTTCTCTCAGTAGCTGGAATCGAAGTTGCTAGACTTGAGATTTCTCTTGAGGTAGCATTGACCTTAATAGCATTAGGAATTCCAGTTTGCTCTTAATTAACCAATTCCAATTCCAAAAGAGGGCTTCTGCTCTCTTTTTTTATTTATCCTTATCTTCCCTTAACAAATAAGACCAGAAAATTCTTGAACAAAAAAAAGTGCTTTTCCTCAAAGCACTCTTCCAAAGGGATTTACCAATCCCAACGGTCATCGCGATCGAAGTCACGATCACGGTTACGTCTGCGACGACATTCATCACAATCGCAGTCAAGATCACGTCTACAACGACGATCATCAAAATCGAAGTCACGGTCACGGTTACATCTGTGACGACATTCATCACAATCGCAGTCACGGTCACGTGTACAACGACGATCATCAAAATCGAAGTCACGGTTACGTCTGCGACGACATTCATCACAATCGCAGTCACGGTCACGTCTACAACGACGATCATCAAAATCTCTGAAGTTCTCAAAACGACAATCATCTCTCATAAATATAAGTTCCCCCCTCATATTAAATAGAATTTATTATATTCTATGTTTAAAAGTAGAAAACAGCTTGTTTACTAGTCTATCTTCTTTATCTATTTTCATTAACAACAAACAAGACGTCACCCAGATCAAGGCAGCACCTACGATAATTGCTATTGGGGTTACCATACATGCCCATCAAGTTAACATAACAACACTTATCAGTAGTCAATCTATCTAGAAATCTATAAAAGCCCCTTCAGAAAATCTGAAGGGACTTTTATAACATTTTCCTTAACTTGATGGATATAGGATAGCACCACATCGCTATTAAGCTAAAAAAACAAAATTCCCCTAAAATGAAAAAATCTATTCTTTCTGTATATTCCACAAAAAAATAGCTTTTTTTCGTTTTAGTTTGATGGGCGTAAGACAGTATTCCTAGCTGTGTATATCATATACTATTAAAACAAACACCTTAAGATTGTATTGTTTCAACTAACTACAACTTTTAATCAATTCTTCAGTTTTTAAAACTGTGGCAAACTCATCATCTAAAGTTGCTAGTGATACATTATGTATTTGTTCAGACACAAAAATAGGCTGTAGAGAAGACTTTCTCCACAGCCTGAGAAAACACTTCTCTTAAGATAGAGACGTGTTTTCCCTTCATTATTGATTAGAGCTAGAAGATTGTGATTTTTTTGCAGCTGATTGTGCATTTTGTTTTTTCACTGCATGCACATCCGTTTCAGTTGCAAATTCTGTACCGTAACTAGCATTTGCGCTTTGTGCACCTGAAGCTTGTGCTTTCTTTGCCTCTGCTTGTGCATTCGCTTGTTTTACTGCTTGTACATTTGTTTCAGTTGCGAATTCTGTACCATAGCTAGCATTTGTGCTTTGGATGCTAGCACCAGAAGTTGCCTTATTGTAACCTTGTTGTTTTTTGTTCATCTTTCTCACCTCCACAATCAATAATGTAACCAACCCATTTAAAAGCTATTCTTAATTTTATTTTTAAATTTCCGCATATTATTTCAATATTCATTCAGACTACATATTATAGAGATGAAATTATATACATAGGACGAGATATGACTGAACTAAACATGCTTTTAAGAAATGAATGGAAAGAAGAAATATTAATTACATATTATGAAGACGGTTATTTACTCTCTAGTTATATGACTGTTGTTGATATTGATCCGCTAAATAGCGCTGTCATATGTACCTATACTTTTTATAATAAGATGACATTACAATTTTCTAACATAATAGACGTAAAATAGAATAGATTTAAGTAATCACGTTTGGATTGCTATAAAGGAGTGTATAAAATGCAAGGGAATCGGATAAGAAAGAATTCAGCAAGAAAAGTTATTCATAATGATATAAATAACTATCCCTATTTAAATATACCTATGATTATCAATGAGAAAGATGGAAAGATTTACGAAGTTTTAAGTGCCGGTTTTCATACTGATGATGCAGTAGCAATGATAACAACTGACGGTTTCGCTACAACTAGGGTAAATACACCGATCGTATCTGTAAAAAACAATGATGGTGGTATTCAAGTATACCGCTTACCTTTAGAACTGGAATATTGAGCACTTTCTTGTATGCGTGCTGCTTCAGCAGAAAAAAATCCGTTCCCATGTAAAGTTGCTTTTGGAATCATTGACACTAAATTTCATGTAGAATTCAAATAGAAAAGAAGGGGTTACTCAATTTGAGCCCCTTCTTTCTTCAGTTATATAAACATCAATTCTCTATATTGTTTATAGGAACAAACACATTCATTGCTTCCACTGTTAGAATCAATTCTCCCTTTTTTTATCTTCAGGCTTATAAATTTAGCGCACTCTAAGAGCAATATAAGGCTTCATTCCCCAAGTAGTAGATACTGTATTACCACATAACATATTTCTACCAGAATATCTTATTGCCCCTGCTTTAAAGTCAAATGTATCAAATTGTTTAAAGGTTTCTAATGGACTTTTCCCTTGAATTGCTCGTCTAATAACATCTGCAGCTATTTCATTAGCTACTCTCCTCATCTCAGCCGTGAACTTGTGTTGTTCATCAATTTGTAATGATGAAATAGTACGCTTTACTAAGTTATTTATCCAGTACAAGAAGGCACTTGGATTAGCACTAAATACGGATACTCCCTGTAATACATCTTTTTCTGCAATGTCATTTGCCCAAGCTGTAACCCAACCGCCATTTTCAATTTTGAGTTCTAAGTCAAACTTATTTGTCAGGTATCCAGTATGACCGTGGCACACAGGAGGATGATGCATTGTATGATCTATCTCATGCCCTAAATGTTCTAATCCACTGCTCAGCAAACTCATTCGTTCCAATTCAGAATTATGAATATCATGTATTAACGTTCCAGTGTATTCGTAATTCCAATTACTATAATAACCATAATGACACTCTGGATAAGATAATGGATACAAAGGGGGGAATCTAGATAAATATTGTGGAGAGTAATTACTAAATTGACCACACGGAATTATATATGAGCTATATGTTTTAATTAGCATGATAATTCCTCCTATAATTCTATTTTTGAAAGTAATATATGGTAAACAAGGTTAGTTAGGTACTTGTCTAAATTTAAATGGGGTTTAAATTGGGGGGACTTACTAAAGGGAGAATTTGATAATAATGGACCAAATTTCGAATATGAGACAGTTTTCTATTTTTTTACGTCAAAAATAGACTGGCCCATCCAGTTTCAGCATACACATTTCTCTAACGAATTTAATCCAGGAAGGGGAGGAACAAGTTTCTCTTTTTGATAACGTAACGCAGTAAGAACAAGAAATGAATTTAGCGAAAGTAATGGATGGAATGCATGAAAGTCTTGGAAAACCAATATTTGACGAAGGATTCCCTACACGCATAGCGCCACAGCTAGGTACAGAAACACGTTTATAGGAGTAGCATTAAGAGGAGCTGAAACCGAAATATTTTCCTTTGATCAGAAATAAAAAACCAAAAGTTATATATTAAATTTTTAGTTTTTTATTGAATAATTTAGGAACTAAACTGAAATTCTTGCATACTATGTAATCAGGAAAAACAGTTTTGGAAACAAAACGACCTTTCCATCGGTGCCA